>CAXUFI010000009.1:0-26664 GCA_964250245.1 uncultured bacterium | reverse complement strand
GTTGGGAGGCGGTGATCTTCGAAGACGTTCCGGGCGAGCGCATCGCTTGGCGGGCCGACGACGGTCCGGTCCGGCACGCCGGCACCGTCCGCTTCGCGCCGGCGCCCGGCGGACGCGGGACCGAGGTCCGCGTCGAAATCGAGTACGTCGCGCCCGGCGGCCCCTTCGGCGCCCTCGCGGTAGCGTTCGCACGGAAGCCGCCGAAGCGTCTGCTCGAACTCGATCTGCGGCGTTTTAAGTCGGTCCTCGAGGCGGGCGACGTCGCGCTGAACGGAACGGATGTCGTAGCATGAAAGCCGTCGTCTATCATGGTCCCCGGGACGTGCGCGTCGACGACGTGGCCGAACCCAAACTGTTACGGCCGACGGATGCGATCGTGCGTATCACGTCGACGGCCATTTGCGGTTCGGATTTGCATCTCGTCAACGGCTACGTGCCGAGCGTCCGGAAGGGCGATATCATCGGGCACGAGTTTATGGGGATCGTCACGGACATCGGCGATGCGGTTACGCGGATCGGCGTCGGCGACCGCGTTATCGTGCCGTTCACGATCTCGTGCGGCGGCTGTACGTTTTGTAAGCAAGGCCTCGTGACGCTCTGCGACAATTCCAATCCCAACGCCGGCCTAGCGGACCCGATAACGGGCCATTCGCCGGGCGGCCTCTATGGGTACTCGCACCTCTTCGGCGGTTATCCCGGCGGCCAAGCCGAATACGTGCGGGTCGTGTTCGCCGACGCCAACCTCTTTCACGTGCCGGCGGCGCTCAGCGACGAGCAGGTGCTCTTTCTCACCGACATCTTGCCGACCGGTTACCAAGCCGCCGCCAATTGCGAGATCGCGCCCGGTGACGTCGTCGCCGTGTGGGGCGCGGGGCCCGTCGGTCTGTTCGCGGTGCAAAGCGCGCTCTTACTCGGCGCGGCGCGCGTGATCTGCATCGATCGCCTTCCGGACCGGCTCGCGCGCGCCGAACGGCTCGGAGCGGAAACGATTAACTTCGATCGCGAAGATACGCTCGTCGCGCTCAATCGCCGGACGGGCGGTCGCGGCCCCGACGCCGCGATCGACGCCGTCGGTCTCGAAGCGCACGCTTTCACGCTCGATGCGGTACTCGATAAAGCGAAGCAGCTCGGTAAAGTCGCCTTCGACCGGACGCACGCCGTCCGGCAAGCCATCTACGCCTGCGCGAAAGGCGGCGTCGTCTCGATACCGGGAGCCTACGTCGGTCTCGTCGATATGTTTCCGCTCGGACAAGCGTTCGCCAAGGGGCTGCGGCTACGGATGGGCCAGACGAACGTCCATAAATACGTACCGAAACTGCTCGAACTCATCGCTAACGATACGCTCGAACCGCAGACGATCATCACGCATCGCTACCGCCTCGACGATGCGCGCGAAGCGTACCAGCTCTTTATGTCGAAACAGGACCACTGCCAGAAGGTCGTATTAACGCCGGCGGGCTGACGAGTTCGTGATACACCGCGGTCGTCTCTCGGGCAACGCGCGCGACCGTAAACGGGGCGAGGTTCCGGCGGGCGCGTACGCGCCACGTATCGATTTCGCCCGGCGCCGCGAGCAATTGAAGCATCGCGGCTGCGAGGGCTTGCGGCTCATGCGGCGGGACGAGGACTCCCGCGGCGCCGCCGTCGAGCAACTCCGGGATCCCGTCGACCGCCGTCGCGACGATCGCGCAGCCAGCTTCGCGCGCTTCGATCAACACGAGCGGCGCCGGATCGGCATGCGAGGCGAGGACGAAGATATCGGCGGCACCGAGATAGCGCTGGGGCTCGCTTTGAAATCCTTCGAAGTGAATGCGGTCGCCAACCGCCGTCGCCGCAGCTTGCGATTCGAAGACGGCACGATCGGGACCGTCGCCGACCAGATACAGGTGCGCCTGCGGCTGGCGGGCGGCAACCTCCGCGAAGGCCGAGATGAGATCCGCAATACCTTTGCGCGAATTCATTCCGGCGACGGTAACGATCGCCGGCCGGTGTAACGCGAGCGGCACCGTGCCTTCGAACTGCGGCCGCCGCGGACTGCCGAGCGTGCCGTTCGTGACGACGCGGATTTTGCCGGCAGGGGTACCGCGGCTGGCGATCGCCGTGGCAATTGCTTCGCTTACCGCAATGACGCGGTCGGCGCTCCCCATCAAGACCGATCGCCCGCGGAATTCGTTATGCACGGTCGCGACGATGCGGTAGCGCGAGAGCGGCCGCGTCAGCTTCGCAAGCAACATGCCGGTAACCATATGAACGTGAATAACGTCGGGAACGAAGTCTCGAACGATGGCGGCGAATGCGGGGAGCAATCGTACGAGCGGCCAAGGCGAGCGGCTCTGGTCGAGCGTAAAGTGCCGTACGCCGTTCGCGGAGAGCAGCGCGACGTTGTCGCCGCCGCTCGACGCAACTGCTACGATCTGGCCGTCGCGCGCTTGCAAACAGGCGAGATCGATCGCCACGTTGACGATGCCGTTACCGGTGTCGCGGACGTGTTTGACCACATGCAGGATGCGCAACGCCGTTCGAGCCGGAGGCGGCGGACTGTAACCGTTACTTATGAGGCCGGTAACGCGCGGCACGTTTCGTCGTTTAACTTGCATACGCATATTCGGAAACGCTCACCAGAGCATTCGTATCGTGCTGATGAAGTTTGCGATCGCATCCATGTTTATCTGCTCGACTCATACGACTTTAATACGGAGGAACGAGCGGTTGCGTTCCTTATCGGCACTCGCCGCGCATTTATGAGCGCGCCACGGGCCGCGACACACGGCGCACGAGCGAAGGATTCGTTTCCCGGACCGCAGCGTAGATGCGCTCGTACGCGCCCGCGACCGCATCCCAGGCATAGCGCTGCGCACGCAGCAGGCCGAGTTGCGCCAGTTCCGTGCGCCGGCCGGTTTGCTGCAAGACGGCGAGAATCGCGCGGCCGAGCGTCTCGTCCGAAACGAGTTCGCCATAGCGGCCGTTGTCGAGCACTTCGCTCGCGCCGGGGTTGGGCGTGGTGACGACGGGCGTCCCCGAAGCCATCGCCTCCACATACGGCACGCCGAACCCCTCGTACGAACTCGGCATGCAGAATACCCACGCTCGCCGGTAAAGCGCGGCGAGTTCGCTCTCGGGTACGTTCCCGTAGTTCACGATGCCGTCGCCCTCGCCGCGCTGCGCGCTGACGAGCCACAGCTCGGCCGAGGGCAGCGCGGGGCGCACCACGGAGTTGAATTGCTCCACCAGCAGCGCGCCGCGCTTGCGTCCGTACAAGCCGCCCACGAAGAGCACGCTCGGCCGTTCGGACTTTTCTCCCGGCCGGAACGTATCGAGATCGATGCCGCACGGCACGATCTCGTCGACGCGGCCGATCTCGTCACTTGTCGCTTGCGAAATGCCGACGTTATAGGCCGACAGGCGCGCGCCGAGTGATTCGAGCGGCGCGATGAGCGAGTAGTACGCTCGTAATGCAGCGCGCGGCGCGACGCGCGCTTCGGACTTCGCCGACCCGTAAAACGTCCGTACCTGAGCGCCCCAACGCGCGAGCAGGTAGTTGTCGCCGTGCGTGTGCACGACGTCGTACGCCCTGAAATCGACGCGCGCGAGCGCCAGAGCTTGCGCGAACGAATAGAGACGGCGCGGCAGGCCCGGCAGAAGCGGAAACGTCGTAACGTCGTAGAGCGCGTCCCCGGGACGCGTGCTGCACGAGAACATCGTGATCTCGTGTCCGCGAGCGGCTAAGGCGTTCGCCAGACCGTGAACCTGCAACGAGACTCCCGCCCGCTCCGTCGTCGGCAGGACTGCATTCGCCATGGCGATTTTAAGGGCCGCGATGCCACCTCGATCTTCCGTTTTCCGGGGCGCGTTCGCGCCGGTGGCTGCCTTACCCGCCGCCCCGCTTTCGAAAACGGCTGTGACGATATCGGCCCCTTACGTCAACAGGGCCTCAACGCGTACATGCGATGAGCTGCCGGTACGACAGCCGGCGCAGGAACGGCACCGCGTACATCGCCCGATCGAGGGCGCGGCAAAGCCTCGTCACCGCTTTAACTTTGTAGCGGAAAAACTTGGCATCGACGTAGTGAAACATGACGAACTCGGGATATTCGATGTGCGTGGTCGAAAAGTTGCGGCTGAAATCCTTGCGCCGTTGCGGCGTCAACGGGTACTCGTCGTCCGAACTCCACTTCGAGATTCCGAAGCGGCCGCACAGCGTGTTGCGCGCGAGCATCAGCAAACCGTTGTTCCCGGAATTCTCGCGAAAGACCGCCCGGCCGCCTTTCGCCAGCACGCGCGCGATCTCGTGCCCGAAGAGACCGGGTTCGAGGTGATGCACGATGTCTTGACCGTGCACGCAGTCGAAGAAACCGCTCGGGTAGTCGAGGTGCATGGCGGACATCGTCCGGGCCGCGACGCGATCCGAGACGCCCGCTAGTTCGGCGCGCCGCCGCGTTACGGCAACCATCTCGGGCGAGATGTCGATTGCGGAGACCTCCGCGCCTCGTTGAGCGAGGATCACGGCCCAGGCTCCCGATCCGCACCCGACGTCGAGAACCTTCTTGCCGTGCAAATCGCCGCAGAGGTCGAGCCGGATCTTATCTGCCGCACTCAGCGTGGGCGGCCGCAAATCGTCGTCCGTGAGGGTCCGCGCCACGTCATCCCAGTGTGCGGCTTCGCGGCAATCGATCTCGCTTCGAGACGCCGGAGCGGGAGCTACGGAGAGTTCAGCCATCGCACCTCTACCATAATCAAGGAGAGACTCGCTTACCTTCGTCTACAAAGCAATTTTTGTCAACAGGTGCTGCCTGATTCTTGTTATCGTAAAGGCGGTGTGTGCGCCAGTTCACCCGTCCGGCTCATGCGAGCGATCGCTCCGCCGAACAGTATCAGAAGGCCATCTCCCGCGGCCGCGACTCTTCTCCCCGTTGAGAGTTTACTAATGAGAAGCATTAAGGCCGTGACGGCCGCCTCCTGCGTGCTGGCGGCCTGTCTCCTTACCGGCGGCAGTCGCCTCGCTGCCGGTCCGCTCGGGCCGGCAGTCGCGTCCACGGTTGAAGTGCCGGGCGCGGCCGACGCGTTCGTCGATTCGATCGGGGCCGACGCTCGCTTCGGCGTCGGCCTCGCCGCCGAAGGCACGGCGCAGGAGTCGCAAAGCCGCGCCCTGCTCGCATCGGGTATTCGCCACTTACGAGACGGCTACAACGATTCCGATCCGGCGTATCTGAGTGAATTTCGCGGTTTCGGCGGCTACGGCGTGTACCATAGCGTCGGGTTTGCCTTACGATCGCTGACGCCGAGTCTCATCGTGTCCGCGCTCCGCGCGCAGATGCCGTTTGTGGACTTCGTCGAGGTCGGCAACGAGTGGGACCATTCGGGCGACCCGCTTTGGGCGCAGCATCTTCGCGCCGCGCAACGGATCCTCTACGATACGGTTCGCGGCCATCCCGAATTCGCGCGCGTCCTGGTCCTCGCGCCGGCGCTCGAAAACGTTTTTAAAGATGGTGCGACGCTCGGCGCGGTACCGGCGAATGCCGGTAACCTGCACAATGCCACGTGCGACTTCATGCCGTCGACGACCGAACGTTCGATCGACACGATCGCCGAACTCGCGGCCGCGCAACCCATTACGCCCGGCATGCCGATCTTTACGACGGAGACCGGCTATGACGACGACGTCGACAGCCCGTGCTATATTTCCGCCACCGGCGCCGCGAAATATATCCCCCGCACCGTCGCCTACCGCTTCAATTTGGGAATACGCCGCAGCTATTTCGACTACTGGTCCGACGAGCCGCCGAACGTCAACGGCTGGGACCGGATGGGCTTCGTTACGGTAGGGGGCGCGCCGAAGCCGCAATGGCATGCGGTCAGCAGCCTCATCGCGTTACTTGCCGACCCGGGAAATTCGTTTCGCGTCGTGCCGCTGCGTTATGCGCTCTCCGGAGCGACCGCGAACGTCGCGCATACGCTCTTACAAAAGCGCAACGGCGCGTACTACTTGCTGCTGTGGCTCGAAGTACCGTCATGGAATCACGTAACGAAGCAGCCGCTCCGCGTCGCGCCGCAGACCGTGACGCTCGATTTCGCGAAACCCATCGGCGGCGTCGTCGACTTCGCCTATACCGACGCTTGGTCACTCGCCTCCGCCCGCTTGTTTTTCGTCTCGCGAAAAGAAATCACGCTACGCATTACGGATTCCGTTTCGATTCTGCGCTTCAACACGTTCCAATGACGAAAAATACGCTGCAGAACACATTATGACCGCAAAAGCCTTCGAACATCTTCCCATCGGAGCGCAAATGCGGTAGCCTCCACCCATCCCGCCTCGCGGGCTATCCGCTCGCCGACGCGGCGGAACGTTGTCTCCCCCCCTCCCCCTCTCTTACAAACTGCTCTCATCGCTGGCGAACGCTGATGCGTCCCCCTCGCTTCGGTTTCGCACGGTCTCGCTCGTGACGAGTTCTCGAAAAGGTCTCGCTTATGACTGTCAACAGCCGTGCCATCGGCACTGTTGCGCTTCTCGCATGCTCGCTCACCGCCGGGTGCTCGGGTTCGGGAACGAACATCTTCGATCCGGCGGATTTCGCCGGCTACTCCGCCGGCGCAAGCCAAGATCAACTCTCCGCGTCGACGCCGGGAGCTCCGGCAGGTGCGCGCCGGACGGCCTACCTTCCGGTACAGAGTCTCATGCAATCCGAAGCGGCGGCGGCCGGCGAGCACCCGGGTCAGTCCGACGCGTTCGTCGATGCTTACGGCGTCGATTCGCATTTCGGCGCCGAGGCGTCCGCCGAATATAAGAACTTCGGCGCATCCTCCCGCGCGCTCTACGATTCGGGGATCCGGCACATCCGGGACGGCTCGGCCAACGGCAGCAAAACCATTAACGAGCTCGCCGCCCACGGCATCCGGCACAGCATCGGCTTTGCGATCAAGGGCTTAACCGCACAAACCATTACGAACTCTCTCAATCCGATCTACGGCAGCATCGACTTCGTCGAGGCTCAGAACGAATACGACAACTCGGGCGATCCAAATTGGCCGGCGCACCTCCGCGCGGAGCAGGCGCTGATTTACAAGACGGTCAATGCGAACTCGCGCTTCAAAAACATCGCGGTCTTGGCTCCCGCGCTCGACAACCCCAAGAACGCTTCCGTTCTCGGCAACGTACCCGCCGATTTCTCGAACCTGCATAACGGAACGTGTGATTTCGAACCCTCGACGACGGAACGTTCGATCGAAATGTCCACGCAGCAGAAAGAAATCCAAGCCGAAGCCCTCGGCAAACCCACCTGGACGACGGAGACCGGTTACGACGACGATACGCGGAGCTCGTGCTCCATCTCGGAGGACGGCGCGGCGAAGTATATTCCGCGAACGCTCGCCTATCGCTGGAATGCCGGCATGCCGCACGTTTATTTCGACAACTGGAGCGACGAGAACGCGGCGCACTTCGCCGTCATGGGCCTCGTAACGCAGAACGGCACTCCGAAGAAGCAGTACTACGCCGTGCAATCCCTGCTCGCCTTACTGAGCGATCGCGGCCCGTCGTTCGCAACGAAGCCCTTGCAATACACTGCGAGCGGTTCGACGGGAAACGTACGGCACACGCTGCTCCAAAAGCGTAACGGTACGTACGAAATGCTGCTTTGGATCGAGGTCCCTTCTTGGGATCACGTGCGAAAAGTTCCGATTTCGGTCAAGCCGCAGACGATCAAGCTTTCGTTCGCGGCGAAGCCCAGCGGCGTCGAATACTTCGAATACGGCTCCAATTGGTCGTTCAATTCCAGCGGCGTGTCGACCAGCGGCAGCACGATTACGCTCAACGTAACCGATAGCATCTCGGTGCTGAGCTTCAAGAACTAGACGCAGTTCGCGAGCCGCTCGCGAATCCGAGAGTCTCGCCGCACGGTACGCTACCGCCGCGGCGAGACTTTTTTTGCCCCGACGCCGTTGCCGATCACTTTTTCGCGCCGGAGTTGCCGCCGGTTGTTGTGATCTTGCTGTCTGCCATCGGGCGACGCCTTGCCTCACCATAAATCGAGGCCGACTGCACGTTGCTTGCACACGACTCCGCCCGGCGCGGCGTGGTAGCACGTAACGGCTTATCGTTCCGTCGCTCCAATAAAGGCATTATGTGAAACTCGCTCTTAAATCGGTCCTCGGCTTGGCTTGCGCTGCAAGCCTTTCTTCGTCATCCATCGCCGGGGCCGCGGTCGTCATGTCCTCGTCGGCTCGTTCAACGACGACCGCACCGATGCAAACCGAAACGCCGGGTCAAGCGGATGCCTTCGTAAGTTCGATGGGCGTCGACGCTCATTTCGCGGCGAGCAATTCGGCGGAGAGTACGAATTTTAACGTCAGCAGCGGCGCGCTCTATGCCTCCGGCATTCGCCATCTCCGCGACGGCGTCAGCACGTCGCGCGGCGAACTCGACACGATCGCTCTACACGGCATCAAGCACAGCGTCGGGTTTTCGATCCCGGACATGAGCGCCTCGAATATCACCTCGACGCTGGCGGCGGAAGCCAAAAATATCGATTTCGTCGAAGCGGGCAACGAGTATGACAACTCGGGGGACGTCGATTGGCCGGCGGACATGCGCTCGGCGCAGAACATTCTGTACAGCACGGTAAAGGCCAACCCGGCCTTCAATAACATCGCGGTGCTGACGCCGGCGCTCGATAAACCGTCCAACGCCGCACTCTTGGGCGAAGTCAGAGCCGATGCCGGGAGCCTCCATAACGGCACGTGCGACTTCAATCCGGCGACCACGAACCGTTCCGTCGCGATGGCGCCGCAAGTACAATCGCTGCAAGCCGACGCGGCCAATAAGCCGATGTGGACGACCGAAACGGGCTACGACGACGATCCGCTGAGCTCGTGCTACATCTCCGAGGACGGCGCCGCGAAGTATATTCCCCGGACGCTCGCGTACCGGTGGAACGCCGGCATGCCGCATAGTTATTTCGACTTCTGGAGCGATGAGAACGCGCTGCACTTCGCTCACGAAGGATTCGTCACGGAGAACGGCGTCCCGAAGAAGCAGTATTACGCGATTCAAAGCCTGCTCGAGTTCCTGTCGGATCCGGGCCCCGCGTTCAATACCGTTCCGCTCACCTACTCGATCGGTGGCACGACCACGAACGTGATGCATACGCTCCTGCAGAAGCGTAACGGCGACTACGACCTGCTGCTCTGGCAGGAGGCCGTTTCGTGGGACCATACCAAAAAGATCCCGATCGCCGTTCCCGCCGAACAGGTAACGATCACGTTTAACAGCGGCGCAGGCGGCGTCATCGGCTACGCGTACCAGCCGAACTACGCGATTGCCCGGACGCCATTAGCGGGCGTGAACCGCACGGTCGTTAAGATAAACGTAACCGATGCCGTTCAAATCGTACGCTTCCGCGCCTATAAAGCGTAAGTCGCAAGGCAGCGGCTCCAGCAGAAAGGACTCGCCGGACGACGGCGAGTTTTTTCTTGCTCTCGCGAGCCGAACGGGTGTCGCGGAACTGCGCGCGCCGCGCGGCCGTTAGGACGAATGATGGACATTCGAATCTCGCTCCCGTCTCGCGCCGGCATTTGCGCGGCGGCCGCCCTGCTCGCGGTCGTGACCGCGGCCGTTCCCGGCAGCCCGGCAGGCACGGTCCCCGCGCGCGCCGACGCGTTCGTCAATGCGATCGGGGTCGATTCGCACTTCTCGTATCGCTCCGGGCCCGAGTACTTGGATTACGCGACGCAGCGGGACGAACTCGTGGCCTCGGGTATCCGGCACCTGCGCGACGGCGCCCCGACGAGCGATAGCGAATATCTCGCTAAGCTGCGCTACTTCGGCGAGCACGGCATCACGCACACGCTCGGCTTCCCCGTGAAAGATGTAATCGCCAAAGGCGCCCCGTTCGTGACGGCGACGCTCGAACGGCAAGCTCCCTACGTCGACGCGGTCGAAGCGGGCAACGAATACGACAAGAGCGGCGATCCCGATTGGGTCGAACATCTGCGCGCGGCGCAACAAGTGCTCTACGACGCGGTCAAGGCGTCGTCGTTTAAAAATAACGTAACCGTCCTTTCGCCATCGCTGAGTTCGACGGCGGTCTCGGCACCGTTGCTCGGGCCCGTGCCCGCCGATGCCGTCAGCCTCCATAACGCGACCTGCGATGACAAGCCGACGACGAAAGAGCGCTCGATAAATATCGCCAACTTACATGCCGCGCTGCAGGCGGTTTCCGCGAAACCGATTTGGGCGACCGAAACCGGCTACGATAACGATCAGAGCAGCCATTGTTATATCGCGCCGCAGGCAGCGGCGCTCTACACGGTGACGACGGTCGCCGAGCGCTGGAATACGGGCGAACAGCGCGTGTACTTCGATGACTGGTCGGATGAACCGCAATCGCGAGGGTTCCGGTTCATGGGTCTCGTGCCGGCGAGCGGCGCGCCGAAACCGCAGTACCAGGCGCTGAAAAGCATGATCGCCGTGCTCTCCGACAAGGGGCCGAGCTTCACGCCGCAACCGCTCGACTTCGCCTTCACCTCGGCCTCGCCGGACGTCCACTCGACGTTACTCGAGAAGCGCGACGGGACGTACTATCTGCTGCTTTGGCTCGACATCGCTTCGTGGGATCGCCACGGCTTCGTGCCGCTGTCCGTCTCGTCGCAGACGGTTTCGATCTCGCTCCCGGCCTCGATCGCGCAGGCGACGGCGTACCGGTACGCATCGAATTGGTCGTTCCAGGCGTCGCCCGTGCCCGTCCGCGCGCACGCCGTCGGCATTCCCGTCACCGCGGCGCTGTCGATTCTGGAATTGCGGCCGGCGCAGTAACGCGAGTCGCCGAGCCGGACGAGAGGATCTCAACTCGGTTCATCGGTGCGGTCCGGGAGTGCGGATCGCGTCCCACCAGCCTTGGAGATGGCCACGCTGCGCCGGGATGAAAACCGGCCAGCGATTGCGCCGTTCGAGTAGGGTTTGACGCAGCATCTGAAGCAGCCCGGGACGTTCGCGCGCGCCGAGGACGATGCCGTAGACGAGGTAGGCGAACCGGTTGGGCCAAGCGAGATGGCGCGTGACGCTCAGAGCGGCGTTGTAACAGCGGTTTTCATAGGCGCGCAGGACGATACGGTCGCGCTGATCCTCATCATGACGCTGGCCGGGGTAGTGATCGACGGCGACCGCGGGATCGTAGAGCAGCCGCCAGCCGCGGCGTTGCAAAGCGAAGGCAATGCCGAGCTCGTTATGGACTTGCGCGCCGCTGCCGCGTAAATTCTTGTCGAAGCGGATCGTTCCCAGGGCGCTGCGGCGGTAGCTCATGTTGGCGCCTTTAAGAAATTGCACGTAGCTCGCCGGGCCCGTCCCGAGATGGTGGTTGCCGACCATGCGTCCGTACCAGGACAGGCGGCCGACGTTGCGGCGCTCGCGTTCCTCGGCTTGTCCTTGAACGAAGTCCCGGCCGCCGACGCCCGCCAGCGTCGGATCGTCCAGAAACCGCCGTTCGATGCGGGCCAGCCAATCGGCGTGCGGCGCGGCATCGTCGTCCGTGATCGCGACGACGTCGCCCGTGACGCGGTCGAGACCCGCGTTGAGCGCCGCTACCTGTCCCGGCTCGTCGACGAGGACGACCTTGAGCGGCAACGGCCCGTCCGCGAAGCGAGCGAGAAGCTCCAACGTCGCCGCATCGTCACGCCGGGCGACGACGAGGACCTCTTCGGCAGGCCGGGCTTGCTCGCCGAGCGCGCGCAAACAGCGCTCGAGGTCGGCGGCCCGGCGATAGGTCGGCACGAGGACCGAAAGCGTTAAGGCCGGGGCTGCGACCGGGGCGACCGGCGTCATCGCGGCGGCGCCGGCCGGGGCGGTGCGGCGGGTACGGCTGCCCGACGGCGGCAGAGAGAGCGGCGGACGGGAGGCGGCCGAAGCGAGCGCAACGCGGCGATAAATCAGCTTTTCATAAGGCGGCCGGTGCGGCGCCGAGCGGCGGAGTAAGGGCGGCCGGCAACGTGGATTGCCCCGCGAGATGCAGCTTATGATACCGCTCCGGCCGCGTCCTGTGAATCCGGCAAAATCAGGCCCGGCAAGGTTCGCCGCAGGCCGCCACGATTGACAGCGAACGTATGTTCGTATACCCTCGGTCTTCCAATGCCTCACATCCGCTATGCCGAGCTCCGCTGCCGGTCGAATTTCACGTTTTTGGAAGGCGCCTCTCATCCCGAAGAACTCGTGGAACGGGCGCGCGTGCTCGGCTTGGAGGCGCTTGCCCTCACGGATCGCGACGGCCTCTACGGCGCCGTCCGGTTTGCGAAAGCGGCGAAAAACACCGGCCTCGGCGCGATCGTCGGCGTCGAGCTGACCCTCGACGCCCCGGAACTGCGGCCGAAACGGCGTTCGTTAACGGCGGCGGAATCCGCCCGGCTGCCGCGCCTGGTCTTGCTGGCGGAAAACGCGACGGGCTACGGCAACCTGGCGAACGCGATTTCGGCGGCGCAGCTGCGGGGGAAGAAACGCGACGCGCGTTTGCGCTTCGAGGATCTCGCCGGCAAGACGGCCGGATTGATCGCGCTTTCGAATTCGGCGCACGGATACGCCGAGGAAGCGTTGCTGCGCGGTGACGCGGTCCGGGCGCGGGAACGCTATGCGGCCTTGCGCGGGCTGTTTCCCGACAGCTTTTTTATCGAGCTTCAACACCATCTGCGTCCGGAAGACGCACGACTGATTCTCGCGCAGGTCGAGCTCGCGCGGTCGCTCGGCATCCCGTACGTCGCAACCAACGGCCCCGCGTACGCCGCACCCGACGACGCACTGCTCTGCGACGTGTTGACGTGCGTGAAGTACCGCACGAGCCTGCCGAAAGCCGGTACGTTGCTGCTTCCCAATCACGAATTCTACGTAAAGAGTCCGGCTCGGATGGCGCGTATTTTCGCGCCGTATCCGGCGGCCATCGCGAACACGCTCGCGATCGCGGAGCGTTGCCGCTTTCGGCTCGACAAGCTCGCGGGTCAATTTCCGCTCTTCGCCATTCCGCCCAACGAGAGCATGCATTCGTATTTACGCACGCTCGTCATGGCCGGGGCGCGCGAGCGGTACGGTGCGCCGCTCGCGCAAAACGTCGAGCGCCAGCTCGAATACGAACTGGGCATCATCGCCCGGATGGATCTCGCGGGCTATTTTCTCGTGGTCTGGGATATCGCGCGCGCGGCGCGGGAACTCGGCGTACTGGGTCAAGGCCGCGGTTCCGCAGCGAACTCGGCCGTCTGCTACGCGCTCGGCATCACGGCCGTCGATCCGATCGGTATGAACTTACTGTTCGAACGCTTTCTCTCCGAAGAGCGTAACGAGATTCCCGATATCGATATCGATTTCGCGCATCAGGATCGCGAGCGCGTCATCCAATACGTTTACGAACGATACGATCGCGAACATGCGGCGATGACGGCCGAAGTCATTACGTACCGCACGCGTTCGGCGATCCGCGATATCGGTAAAGCGCTCGACCTTTCGCTCGCCCAGGTCGATGCGATCGGCAAGGAGTACGACGCGCGCGAGTCGCTCGCCGGCGCCACCGGCGCCGCCTACGACGGGCGCAGCAACCTGCCGGAATCGATTCAACGGCGCCGCGATCTCGACGCGGGCTCCAATCAACGCCGCTCGCGCGCCGATGCCGGCGACCAGCCCGCCGCGTCGCCCGGTCGCGCCTACGCTGTCGGCTTCGAAGCCGGGGACGAACCCCGCGCGCCCGCCGGCGGCGCGCCCGCCATACCTTCGCTCGAAGCGCGTAAACCGTGGGCGTTCTATGGTTTTAAGAGTAAAGATTTCGGCCCGGACCCCGAGCCCGCGGTGCGCGGCCCGATCGGCGGAGAAACGGGTGCGCTGCTGCTCGCGCTATGCCGGCGCATCGACGGCTTTCCGCGCCACATGGGGATTCACTCCGGCGGCATGGTCATCACGCGCGATCCGCTCGTCGGCGTCGCGCCGGTCGAATGGGCGTCGATGCGCGACCGCACGATCGTGCAATGGGATAAAGACGATCTCGCGGATTTGGGCCTCATCAAAATCGATTTGCTCGGCCTGGGGATGCTGTCGCTCCTGCGCGATGCGTTCGCACTGCACGCGCGCCGGTACGGCGCCGCGCGCGCGCCCGTATCGCTCGCGTCGATTCCTCCCGACGATCCGCCGACGTACGAGATGCTGCAGCGCGCCGATTCGATCGGTACGTTCCAAATCGAATCGCGCGCGCAACAGTCGATGCTGCCCCGTCTCAAACCCAAGTGCTTCTACGATCTCGTCATGCAGGTCGCGATCATTCGGCCGGGGCCGATCCAAGGCGACATGATCCATCCGTTCTTACGGCGGCGCAACGGCTTGGAAGAAGTTACGTATCCGCATCCCAAACTCAAGCCCGTCCTCGAACGAACGCTCGGGGTGCCGCTCTTTCAGGAGCAGGGCATGCGCATGGCGATCGAAGCGGCCGGCTTTTCGCCGGGTCAGGCCGATCAACTGCGCCGCGCGATGGGGCACAAACGCTCGCACGAGCGGATGGCGGAGATCTATCCCAAACTCGTCGAGGGGATGGTGCAAAACGGCATCGATCGCGACGCCGCCCACCAACTCTTTCACATGCTCGAAGGCTTTGCCGATTACGGCTTTCCCGAATCGCATGCGGCCAGCTTCGCACTGCTCTCGTACGCGTCGGCCTATATAAAATGTCACGAGCCGGCAATTTTTCTCGCGGCGATCATCAACGTTCAACCGATGGGTTTTTATTCGACCGAGGTACTGGTGAACGACGCGCGGCGTCACGGCGTCGTCGTCAAACCCGTCGCCGTCAACGCGAGCGAGTTTTACAGCTTCGTGGACGACGACGGCGCGACGCGGCTCGGCTTCCATACGGTACGGGGTTTGGGCGAAGGGCAGCGCGAGCGGTTGCAGACGGCGGTCGGGGCCGGTCCCTTTTCGGATCTCCGCGAATTTTCCGGCCGCACCGCGCTCGCCAAGGACGCGCTCGAAAACCTGGCCGTGGCGGGCGCGTTCGCGCCGTGGTTCCCGCAGCGGCGCGAAGCGATGTGGGCTTTACGGGGGCTCGACGAATCGCGAGCGCGCGGCGAACTGGCGCGCGGCATGGACGTCGACGAACCGGCGCCCGCGTTCGCAGCGCTTTCGCCGCGCGAGGAGACGCGCTTCGATCTCTGGGGTACGGGCGTAACGACGGGGCTGCAGCCGATCGCGCATTTTCGCGCCGAGCTCGAGCGCCGTGGCGCCCTTACCGCAGAGCGATTGCAAGCGATGCCGAATCATCTCGTTTGTAAAGTCGGCGGCATGGTGATCACCCGTCAGCGACCCGGCACGGCGAAAGGGTTCGTATTTCTCACGCTCGAGGACGAGACCGGCCTCGTGAACGTTATCGTCAATCCGGCCGTGTACGAACGCAATCGTCGCCTGATTCGAGCGGCGACCGCGCTCGTTATCGAGGGCGTGTTGCAAAAAGAACAAGGCACGCAAGATATTATTGCCAAGCGTTTCTGGACACTCGAAATCGATGATATGCTCGCGGGCGTACACGCGCGTAATTTTCATTAATCGCCGTACGTAAAGGGACACGGCCGTCCCCGCTCAATTGAGCAAACTCCATGCCCATTCTCGTAACGAATAATTATCCACCGGCTCACGGCGGCATTCAAACGCTTATGTCCCGTTTAGCAGAAGGTTTGATCGAACGCGAGCATGAGGTTATCGTCATCGGTCCGCGAGAGGATGGCTGCGCGCACTACGATGCCGCCGCTTCGTATCCCATCCTGCGCTATGTCGTGTATCGGCGCCCCTGGGAATTATTCGCAATCGCCGTCGCTTATTTGCGCGCGTTGCGCGCCGCCCGCGAGCGCGTTACGATCGCCTCGGTTTGGTGGCCGGTCGCACTCGCGCTCATCTTCGTGCCGCGCCGTTGGCGCGGACCGCTGGCCATCCTCGTGCACGGCACGGAGGTATCGCCGCGGCGTAAAGGGCTACGGCAGCTCGTCATGCGTGCGGTCTTTCGTAACGCGGACGTTATCATCGCCAACAGCCGCTTTACGCGCGGCCTGCTCGAGCAAGCCGGCGTCTCCGGTAACGTGGCGGTCATCTCGCTCGGCGTCGACATGGCGCCGGTCGTCCCGGCTCCGGCCGCGCACCCGATCCTGCTCTCCGTCGGACGGCTCATTACGAGGAAGGGCTTCGATCGCGTGATCGAAGCGTTGCCGAGCCTGCGTGCGGAATTTCCGTCGCTTCGTTACGAAATCGTCGGCAGCGGACCGGAGCGAGCCGCACTCGCGGCCCGGGCAGCACGGCTCGGCGTAGCAGAGCACGTCACCTTCCACGGCAGCCTTCCCGAAGCGGACTTACGCGCCGCTTATGCGCGCGCGTGGTGCTTCGTGTTACCCGTGCGCAACGTCGACGACGACGTGGAGGGCTTCGGCATCGTCTATCTCGAGGCGGCGATGGCGAGCCTGCCGGCCGTAGGCGGCAGCGAATCCGGCGCGACGGACGCCATCGTCGACGGCCGCACGGGGCTCATCGTCGACGGCACGAGTGTCCCCGCGATCGCCGGCGCAGTGACGACGTTATTACGCGACCGGGAGCGCGCCCGCGAAATGGGGCGCAACGGCCTCGAACGCGCCCGCGAATTCACCTGGCTGCGCATGACCGACGAAATTCTCGCGATGTTGCCCGAGCGCAACGGTAGGCCGATTAAACGTACGTAAGCGAGACTTCCGCCAGCCACGCGATCGTCGCGCGCAAACCTTCTTCGAGTCCGACTTGTGGCTCCCAACCGAGTGACCGCGCAAACGTGAGGTCGGGCTTGCGACGCTGCGGATCGCCTTCACGCCCGGGCAGATGTTCGACGACGAACGGAACGCCGGCGGCTTTCGCAAACGCTTCCGCGATCTCGAGCACCGTCCGCTCTTCGTCATTGCCGATATTAACCGGTTGGAACGCCGCCGGAGTGGATTCCGCCACCGTCATCAACAGCCGGATCGCATCGTCGATATACGTCATCGAACGCGTTTGCATGCCGGTGCCGTGAATCGGAAACGGCCGCCCGGCCGCGACGGCTTCCGCCAGCGCCGGGATCAGGCGTCCGTCGGCTTGCGACATCCGCGCGCCGTAACAGTTAAAGAAGCGCGTGAGCCGGCCGTCGAGTCCGCGCGAACGCACGGCGACCGAAACCGCGGCTTCCGCGAATCGTTTACCTTCGTCGTAGCACGCTCTGATGCCGATCGGGTCGACGTTGCCGAAGTAGCCCTCAGGCTGCGGATGGACGAGCGGATCCCCGTAAATCTCCGAAGTCGATGTAAATAGAAAACGCGCCTCGTGTTCGAGCGCGATATCGATCAGCGACATCGTACCGAGCCCATTGACCGCGAGCGTCTCCCATGGATGTGCTTGATAGGCGTCGGGGCTCGCCGGAGAGGCGAGATGGAATATACGGTCTAAACGCCGGCCCGCGAGCGCCGGCTCCAATGTGGAGCGCAGCACTTCCGTCGTTTGCGCGACGTCGAGATACAAGAACGTCGCCCGGCCGGATTCGGTGGCCGCGCCGATATTTCGCACGTTCCCCGTCGATAGGTCGTCCACGATGATGACGTCGTCACCACGTCTTAACAACGCGTCAACGAGATGGCTACCTACGAAACCGGCGCCACCCGTAACGAGACTTAACAAAGAGTCCTCCAGAGCGAGTGCGGATGCTATCCGATGCGGACGCTGAGCGGGCCGCCGGCGCTTCCGCCGGGCTCGACGTCGCGCAGCCGGGCTCCGCCGAACCTTCGTTTCGAACCCCGGTTACCGTTGAACGCCTTGATCGCGCCGGCTTGGGTCGTTACGACGCCCAAAATCGGCGTCTTCGCCGCGCGCAGGATTTTTAGCAGTTCGCGGTCGACTTCGAGCGCGCCGCGGCCCTTTTTGAGCGCGATTACCACGCCGTCGGCCTCGGTCGCGAAAGCGACCGCCATTCCGCTCTCGACGAGCACGGCGGTGTCGAGAACCGTGTAAGCGAAATTTTCACGTATCCGAGCGAACGTCGCTTGAACCGCGTCCATCGAGGCGGTCGCCAGCACGCCCGGCGCCGCAAGACTCAGCCGCGAGGGCAGACCACCCTTGCCCGGCGTCACGTACTGCATGATGTCGAACGGAAGGACGTCCAATTTCGGCGCCGAGGCGAGGCCGAGCGTCTCGGCCGCCTCGATATCGCCCGTGACGAGCAAGACGCCATGACCGACGCCGGCTAAGCCGTGCGCCAAGCCGGACGCCACGAGGCTTTTTCCGTCGCCGCGGACCGCGGACGTCACGGCGAGCACGCCCGGCGTGGCTACTTCGGATTCGATCAGGGCGCGCGTGACATCGAGACTTTTAACGATGGCGGCGAGATCCATTACGGATGGTCCTTTCTGGAATGGTCGCGCTGCCGGCAACGGCTTAGACTGACCCGATGTGAGGCGAACCGTAGAGAGCTTCGGCATCTTCGGTCGTTCTGATGCGCGGGTCGAGTGCTTCGGCGGCGAAAGCCGCGGCAATCGCCAGGCCCAGAATCAGTGCCGTAATTACGATCGAGAGGAGGACGCGCGGAATCTTCGGTGCGGCTTCGGTCGCATGATCGAGGACGATCAGCGACCCGAGAGACGCGGCTTGCGCCTGGTCGGCCAGCGTCGTCTGGAGACGAAGCTCGAGTTGCTGAAATGCGGCCGCTGCGCTGTCGCGCTGCAGCCGAAGCTGGTTCGCCGCTACGCCGTCGCGCGGGAGGTCGGAGAGCCGAGCCCGTGCGGAAGAGATATCGCTATCGATCGACGCAACCCGGGCGCTATCCCCGGCAACCAGGGCCGCCGAGGCCCGCTGATTGAGTACGACCTGAGCGTAGGTCGGGCTCGCTCCCGCATGAGCGACGGCGCTCGTCGCGGCCGTCTTATCGACGGCGGCGCTCTCGAGCTTCACTTTTTCCTTCAGCCCCGGCAGACCCGGAAACGCGTCCGTATAGCCGGCCTTCTCGGCTTCGTACTCGGCAACGTCCTTGGATTGACCGGCGCGTAGCGCGACGTAGACCGGATCGCTGGCGAGAGCTTGCTCGCGAATGACGCTGCGGAGAGCCTCGCGCTGACCGCCGTCGCCGGCCGAAGCCGCGGCTTTATCGGCGACGTAGGTTGCGTACGCTTCGCCACGCTTCGTTTCGAGATCGTCGAGCCGGGCGGAAATCGTCTCGAGCGCCTGCGGCGAGCCGACGAAGGTGTTCTTTTGAACCGCTTGCTGCAAGCGCGCATCGAGATCGCGAATCTTACTCTGCCGGTCCGCCAGCTGTCCGTGCAGCGTGTCGATGACTTGGTCGTATTGATTCATCGCTAAATCTTTGTATTCGAAGACCGTCGCGTCGGCGATGGCATTCACCATGGCGAGGGCGCGCGCGGCGTTCTTCGACCGGTACGTGACCGGAACCACGTTCGAACGCGGCGAGGCCTTAACGGAAGTCGCCAGCCGGAAGTCGTCGATCGAATCCGAGAGGTGCAGCTGCGACTTCACGCGGTCCATGACCGGCGCGCTCATGATGAGATCGGGCAGATCGGTCCCGGACAGGACGGAATTGAGCGGATTGCCGACGGTCGTCACTTCCGCGGTCGCCGTGTACGTCGGCCGCGTCATCGAAATGAGGAACGGGCTCATCAAGAGCGCCAACACCAACACGCCGATGACGAACCACCGGCGTTCCCATATGACCCTGGTGAACGAACCAATCTGCATACGTGCCGTACTTTCCGGAAGCAGCCGCTAACCGGCTTGAGCGAGTTCGATGGCGGCAGCGCTTTGACGGCGCCCGATACCCCGATAACGGAGTCCGGCTGCTGTAATCGCATCCATGTCCAGCACGTTCCTTCCGTCCACGATTAAGCGCCTGCTAAGACTTCTCATGAGCGCTCGCGGGTCGACCGCCCGGAACTGGGGCCAGTCGGTTAATACGAGCAACGCGTCGGCGTCGGCGGCTTCGAGCGCGGACCCGGCGAGGGCGCACGGTAACGCGTGCTGCTTGTCGTGGAAAGCGGGGTCGAAGGCGATGATGTCGGCTCCGCGCTCGGCGAGATCTTCGACGACCCGGATCGCGAGCGAGTCGCGAACGTCGTTGGTGCCGCCCTTGAACGTCAAGCCCCACACGCCGACGCGTACTCCGGCGACGCTGCCGCCGAGTTCGCTCTCGAGGACGTCGGCGACGCGCCGCGGCTGCCGGTCGTTCACGTTGAGCGTGGCATGCAGCAGATCGTAATCGGCATTGGAATTGCGTGAGAGGTGGATCAGGCTCTTGAGGTCCTTCTCGAAGCAGGGTCCGCCGAAGCCGATTCCCGGATTGAGGAAGAGCCGGCCGATCCGCCGGTCGTGCCCGACCGCTTCGAGAACGTCGAGAGCGTCCGCATCGATCTCGTCGCACAGGTTGGCGACTTGATTTGCGAAGCTGATCTTCATCGCGAGGAACGCGTTGGACATCCCCTTCGCGAGCTCGGCATTACGCAGCGACATGGTGAGGATCGGGCGATTGAGATGTACGAAGAGCCCGCCGTAGCGTGCGGCGACCGCCGCCGTTTCGGCGCCGACCACGATGCGATCGGGATTGAGGAAGTCGGGAACGGCCGAACCTTCACGCAGGAACTCCGGCGCGTACGCGACCTCGGCTTTGCCGCGCAATTTATCGGCGACCCATTCCGAAGTTCCCGGAGGAACGGTGGATCGCAGCACCACCGTCGCGCCGTGCAGGTCGAGCGCTCCGAGCCGCGTTACGACGTCGTGAATCCCCGACAAGTCGGCCGAACCGTCGTCTTGCGCGGGCGTGCCGACCGCGACGATGATGAAGCGCGCGCCGTCCACGGCCGTCGCAAGCTCCTCGACGAACGAGGCGGAACCGCCTTGCAAATGGCGGGCCAGGGCCTCCGAGATACCCGCCTCCTTGTACGGCGTGATCCCGCGCTGCAGTTGATGGACGCGCTCGGTCATGATGTCGTAGCCGACGACCTTGTGGCCGAATTCCGCGAAGCCGATCACGCAGGCCATGCCGACGTAGCCGGTACCCACGATGGCAATTTTCGTCGGTTTAGAAGTGGTATCCACGATAAAGCCTCAGTAAGCGCCGTGCGAGGAGAAGATAGCCCGGACCGTCCGGAGCAGAATCGCTCCGTCGTATAAGGGCGATGCAGAGTTAATGTAGCGGAGGTCGAGCACCGTCGCCTCCGGACGATAGAGCGGTACCGTCGAGCGGCACTCGACCTGCCAGAGACCGGTCATGCCGGGCCGTACCATATGCCGCAGCTGCTGCCACGGCACGTAGCGACGCACGATGAAGGGCATTTCCGGCCGGGGACCGACGAGCGCCATCTCACCGGAGAGCACGTTGAACAGCTGCGGCAGTTCGTCGATCGACAACCGCCGTAACCAGCGGCCGACCGCCGTGATGCGACGGTCTCCCGCGCCCGTGGGCGAAAGTTCGTCGCTGCACGCCTCGCTGCGCATCGTGCGCAACTTGTAGACGTTAAACAGCCGTCCGAAGCGGCCGACGCGCTTCTGAACGAATAGGATGGGTCCGCGGTCCTCTAACTTAATCGCCGCCGCCGCCAGCAGCAAGACGGGCGCCGCGACGGTCAGCGCGAGCGAAGCAACGGCCACATCGACGCAACGCGCGACGCGCCGGTACGCGTGGTTCTCGCGGTAGAGAAACTTCGGCGGCCGCCGTGCCGATTCGGAGAGTTCCGCCAATTTGCCGCTCATAAATAACGGATGTTGGAGGCGGCGAAGATCGCTTGGAAGACCATCGAGAAATCGATCTTGTGGCCCTCAGGAACGAAGACGGTGTCGCCGTCGGAAAGTTGCGGATTCGCCGACGGCGCACCGTGCGTGAGCTTCGTGACGTCGTACGTCTGCTGAACGCCCTGATGGATGACGCCCACGTGCTTGATATCGCCGTAGCGCGTTGGGCCGCCGGCGAAATAGAGCGCGCTCAGTAGCGATCCGTCACCCTGTAACAGCACGTTCCCGGGCTTCTCGACCTGGCCGACGACGCCGATCCGCTCGCCGTGCGGCACGTAAATCGAATCGCCGCTTTGCGCCGGGGCGCGATACGTCGGGCTCGAGGTCGTGACGACGCTCTGCGTCGTTCCGCGCGTCAGCACGAACTCGACCGAAGACGATAGGTCGTCGGCACCGCCGACTTGGAGGACCGCGTTGGAAAGCGGCTCGTCCGGATCGAGGTGGGCGACTCCGGGCTGCTTCACGTCGCCCCGGACGGCGACGGCAATCGGTTTCTGGGCGAGCTTCACGGTATCGTCGGGCTGCAACGCCGGACCGCCGTTGCCGCCGGCGCTGAGGCCGGCCGCGTCGATCGGCGCAAGGTCGCGACCATCCCGCTCGATGACGACGTGCTTTAAATCCACGCTGCCGTATTGGAGCTGCCGCGCCGCCGCCTGGCTCGGATCGCTCGGCGTCGGCTGCGACGTGCCCACGCCCTGCTGAACCTGCGCGAGGAGGCCGGCCAGCGTCTCACCCGGCGAATACGGAAAAACGCCGCCCGGCCCGCCGGCGACGAAAATATTTTGACCTTGAGCGACCAGCTGGACGTCGACCGCGGGCTTGCGAACGTAGGCCGAAAGTTTCCCGGCAATCCGCTCGGCCAACTGCGTCGGCGACAGGTTCGCCGCATCGACGAGACCCGCGACGGGGACCGACACGTGGCCGGTCGAGTCGAGCGGGGCGCTCGTCGCGCCGAGTTCCGGATGATTGTAAACATTTACGGAAACGTGATCGCCGGGGTGCAGCGTCGTGGCGAGGGCGGCAGTCGCGTAGAGAAGTGACGCGAGGGTCGCTGCCGTTACGGTACCGTTACGATTGAACATTCGACTACTAAACCTCCGCCTTCGAACCAAACGCACGAAACAGCTCGCTACTGCAATTCAGGATGCTACGACTTATTGAGACCACAAACAATCGTCGGATACAAGGGTCAAATAGCGCCGCTCCGTCACAGTCGATACTCCCATCGGAGAGCCCGCTTTTACTACCGGGCCGGCGTTCGTTTTCGACGCAATGTGGCCGAATAACCTAGTAGCCATAACGCGCCGCTGCCGGAAAGATGTTACGCCGGCGCGGAATCGACGAGAAACATTCGTGTGACTTTGCGTGGCGGCTCGCAGCGCAGCAACCGGTTACGGCGGCCGAATGTAAACCTCTAAACTTCCGCTTCAAGGCGACGCCGCTAGCGCGGTACAATTCTGCCGAATCCTAATCGCCGGGCGCACACGAGCTCCGACGATGAAGCGGCGACGGCGGCAGCCCGTCTTTTAACTTAACGTTAAGACGGCCGCCGGCGCCGGCACCTCGGCGAGATAGCTATCGTTTCTTAACGGCAAGTAAAGGAATCCGGTGCGCGCCGGTGCGCGCATAGGGGCGGGAGCGACGCCCGGCGAGAAGTCGTACGCGATGGCGAGCCTTTCACATGTTGCGGGAATTGCCGCCGGGCGCTTGCGCTGGGTTGCCGGTGCGAAGTCCGGCTCGGCGGCGGTGGTTCAGACGATTTTGGGCCGCGTTTTACTGATGGGTATAAACGTGATTAACGGCGTCTACACGGCGCGTCACTTCGGCCCGAGCGGACGCGGCTTGCTCGCCGCGCTCGGCATGTGGCCAAACCTGCTGTGCTTCGTATTCACGCTCGGCGTGCCGTTCGCCATTCGCTACCACGCGCGAAAACACCAAAGCGATCAAAATTCACTCGCCTCCGCTGCGCTCGTGCTCGCGGCGATCCTGGGTGTCGTGGCGATGCTCGCCGGCATCGCGATCCTGCCGTTCATTATGAAGCAGTACGCACCCGAAGAGATCCGTTCGGCTCAAGAGCTGCTCGCCTTCGCGCCGGTCGTGATGGTCACGCTCATCCTCACGTCGATGCTCGAGGTGCGGTTCGAATTCAGCTTCTCGAACTTTACGCGTTACGCGCCGCCGTTCGCAACGTTCGCCGGGCTCCTCGCATTGAGCGCCGCGCACGCTCTCACGCCGTTTCATGCGGCGCTGGCCTACCTGGTACCGTCGCTCCTGATCTCGATCGCGATGGCCGCGTACCTCCGGGATAAATACACGTTCACGCTGGTCGGGTTCAAGCGCTCCGTCCGGCGCCTCCTCGGGTTCGGCATTCGCATTTACGGCTCCGACGTCATGAGCACGTTCGGTCAGCAGATCGATCAATTTTTGGTCATCGGCCTGCTTACGGCCGCCGACCTCGGCGTGTACGTGATCGCCTTGCAGGCGTCGCGGGTCTTGAACATCTTTCAAACGTCGCTCGGAACCGTGCTGCTGCCGAAGATCGCGGGGCTGCCGACGCACCAGGTCGTTACGATGGTGACGCGCGTGGCACGCTTGACGACGGCCCTGACGGCGGCGTCCGGCGTCGCCTTGATCGTCGTCATGCCGCTCCTGCTGCCCGGACTGTACGGTCACGGCTTCCACCAGGCCGTGGCGATCTCGCAGATCCTCGTCGTCGAATCGGTCCTCGCCGCCAGCACCGGCGTACTCGTGCAAACGTTTATGGCGACCGATCGCCCCGGACTCGCAACGACGCTGCAGATGGTCGGCTTGGGCTTCGCCGTGCCGATGATGCTGCTGCTTATTCCGAGGCTCGGACTCGTCGGCGCGGCCATCGCCTTGCTCATCTCGACGTCGGCGCGGCTTACCATCGCCATCCTGTGTTATCCGCTACTGCTTAAGAGCCCGGCGCCGGGCCTCATCGTCAAGGCCGCCGATCTGCGATATCTCTACGACGCACTACGCGGCCGCCGGGCGGCGATCGCCGCCGAAGATTAACCGTTACGTCCCGGACGGCGCGAGAGCGATCGGCGCGCGGCGAAGCTTCGCTTCCACGCGCACGCCGAGCGGCGCGGCGAACGCCGAAACGAAGAATAACGTGTACCAGAAGAATAAGCCCGGCAGCGCGCTGTGGTGATCGACGCTGCTCTCGCCGAAGAATAGGCAGATCTGGGCGGCGACCGCGACCGCCATGTAGTTGGCCGCCTGCGGCGAGCCTCGGCGCGCATAACTCCGGTAGACGCGAAACGCGTACACGATGCTCATGAGCAGCGCCGCCTCGTAGACGCAGAAACCGAACACGCCCATTTCGAAGAAGCGCGCGACGAACCCGTTGTCGATGCCGAGCCCGTTGCCGCCCGAGAGTTTCGTCGCGCCGCCACTCGCGCCCAGTCCCTGCCCGAGCGGCTCGGCCCAGCCTTCTTTAATTCCGTTACTGGTCTGATCTTCGCGACTGAGTGCCGAGTTGTCGCTGCTGAGGTCGCCGAAGGTCGAGACGCGCTTGCTCAAAGCGTCGATCGTTTGGTTCGCGTCCTCGGAATTGGCGAGCGTCAACAGCATCGACGCGGCTACGACGAAGATGGCGGCCGTCGCGCCGAGCGTGACGAACACGGTGCCGCGCTTGGGCGAGAGGACCAAGAAGATGAACAGGCCGAGCGCGAGACCGAGCCACTCCGAACGAACCTGCGTCAGGGTGAGCGCGATCACGCAAGGAACGAGCAGCAGCCCGAGCCACCAGCGCGACCGCTGCAGCCGGGGCGCATTGAGCAGGATGGCGAGATCGAGAAATTCGGCCAAGGGGCCGGTCGAGTTCAACGTTCCGAAAATGCGGAAGCTGAACGCTTGGGTTACGCCCTGCGTCCCCTCGATGTTGGCTTGCTGCGCCCAGTATACGTCCCAGGGCGGGGGCGAGACGTACTGGTAGATGCCGTAGATGCTCGTCAGCGCGGCGAGCCAGAGAATCGAATTCGCGTTGCGGTCGAATACCGTCGCGAGATCCTCGTTCGCGGAGCCGGCCAGCACGAGACCGAGCAGCAGCGGCGAGACGAACAGCGCCAAATCGTACACCGCCGAAAAGGCGCTTCCGCTTAGGGCCGCGACGCCGAACGCGTAGATGAACGCGAGGAGCCATAAGCGCGAGACTTGCCGGTACGCCGCCCCGATGCGCTTCCAGGAGGACGGCAAGAGAAAAAGCGCCGGTACGAGCGAGAGGAGCGGGAGGACGCTGAACGGCGATACCGCGTGAAACGACGTCTCCCAATCGACGAGGCGGCGCACCTCGGGCGCGAAGACCCACGTCGCGAGCACGAGCGTGGCATACCAGCGCCAGCCGACGAAGCGTCGGACGTACGTCAGCATATCAGCGCCCGCCCCGGTTCACGTCGACGGCCGGCGGCACGTCTCGGCGCTGTACGTCCGCCACGAGCCGTCTTGCAGCGCTTGGAAATCGCGCCGGAACGCCTGATCGCCCAAGTCGAAGTACACCATCCGGACGGGCTGTTTGCGGCCCCGCAGATTTTCGGTGCCGTCGAAGATCCACTTGTATCCGAGCCAAGGCGGCGCCGTGCCCGCATACGCTCCTCCATCAGTCGCCACCGTCCACCTGCCCTTAGCATCGTCGAAGCGATAGGTCTCCGTTACGAGAAACGTTCGAAAGCCGGCATGCAGTTCGGTCCGCAGCTCGATCGAGCCGTCATCCTCATCGGACGTATACGTGTGGGTGCCGGTGCTGCCGGCGATCGTTTCGCATTGCCAAACGCCTCCGACGAGGTTCGCGGCCCGGTCGGCGCGTTCCGGCGCACGGCTCGGCGACGAACTCGCGCCGGGCACTGCGGGGGAAGCGGCGGGCG
>CAXUFI010000008.1:0-27172 GCA_964250245.1 uncultured bacterium | reverse complement strand
TACCGGCGGCGTCGATTGCGGCGACGGCGACGCGATTGGGACCCTCCGCGAGCGCGACGCCGTAATAGTAGTAGCGCGTCTCGCCCGTCCGCGTGTCGAACGTGCGCTTCCCGATCTGCTTTTCGGAGACGACGTGGCCGTCGACGGTTAATTCGACGCGCTCGTTATTCGAAGTCGCGATGATGAAGGGCGGCGCGGCGAGATCGCTCGCGGCGCCGGGCGCGGGATCGACGAGCACGGCGGCGGCAGGAAGCGCGGCGGACGCATCGGGCTGAGCCGCGAACGCGGGCGTGCCGTACAAGAGGAACGCGACCGCGGTGAACGCCGGAAAGATGCGCGGAAGCCGGCGGCGCATTACGGCGCGCTCCGCAGCGCGAAGTTGACGTCCTGCATGACGCCGCCGTCGAAGACGCCGTGAATGAGGCGGCGCGTGCTGCGCTCGGAATCGTACGCGCGATCGGCGAACGGGCGCACGTGCGCGGGCAGCGTCGTCGCGTCGAGCCGTAAGACGTGCAGCCCGGGCTTCACGCCGGGGAATGAGAAGCGGCCTTCGGTATCGGTCACGACCGATTCGCCCGATTCCAAGAACAGCCGCACGGTCGCCACGCCGACGTCGCCGCGACGGAACGTGCCGGCATCCGCCGCATCGACGTATACGCGGCCCGTGAGGACCGTGCGGTCGCTGAAGAGACCCGCGATGATCGTCGTCAGCGCCGTCGCGGAGCCCGTGATCGCGCCCGCTACCGTCGTCACCGTACCCGAAGCGACCGAGACGAGATTCGTCAGCGTCGTATTTTCGGAGACGCCGGGGGAGATGATGGTCGCGAGCGTGATCGTATGACTCGTCGTTAACGTCTTAAGCGTCCACGTGAGCCGTGGACCGTTCTGTGCGGGCTCGAGCGGCTGGCCGTCGAGCCGAGCGGTGTGCGGAGCGTATGCCGTGCCGGGCGGCAACGTATCGACGACGGCCGTGAGTCCCAGCGGCACGCTGACGTTCGCAAAAGTTAACGTGTAGAAGAGCCGATCGCCGGGCGAGGCGACTTGCCGGTCGACGGTCTTCGAAACGGTCAGCACCGACGTGCGGAACAGCGGCAAGTTACCGAAGATGCCGTACACGTTCGACGTCGTCACGGGCCCCGGCTCGAGCTCGAAGTCGCCCGGATGCGCGAGCAGTTGTCCGTCGAGCGCGGTCAGCGTCGCGCTATAGAGCGTATCGCTGGCGTCGGGCGTCAGCGTGAGTTTGATGCGCCGGTTGCGGTAACCGGGCGCCGTGACGTCGAGATCGACCGTACGTGCGGCGCCCGTCATCGCAACCTCGAAGACGTACGCGCCGTTAATCGGCGTGGTGCTCTTGGACGTGCTCTGTCCCGCTGCGCTGCCGGCGGCGGCGGCGCTCGGTTGGCGCGGCGCCGCGGCCGCGTTTTTCGGTGTGCCCGCGACCGGCGGCAGCGGTTGACCCGTCTGGTCGTTGACGAGCGTTACGACGGCGTCGTTGACCGGCTCCGACGGCCCGCCGTACCCGTCGTACACGATATTGTCGATGCCCGCGAGCACCGCGGCGGGATTGGTCTCGAGATTCGGCACGTTACTCGCCGCGAGCGACGCGACGTTAACGAGGCTCGTCCCAAACGCCACGTTATCGTCGATGAGCGCGTAAAACGCGATCGTGAGCGACGCCCCGGGAGCCACGTCGCCGACGAGGATCGTCAACGTGCCGCGCACGAAAGTCGCGGGGACGGTCGAACCGTCGATGGTCGCACTTCCCGGCTGCGCGACGATCCCCGGCGGCAGCGGATCGGTAAATACGGTGTCGTGCGCGATAACGCCGCCCGTGTTTCGGAAAGCGACGGTGTAGGCGAGCCGCGCGCCCGGCATCTTCGCTTCCGCGATGACGTTATCCACGAGCTTGGGAATCGCCGTCCCGCTCGTGCCGCCGAACGCGGCCGGACCCGCGGTGATCGCGCACTGCGCCGCGGTCGCCGACGCTTCACCGTTGACGGCGTTCGCGACGCTCGAGCGGACCGTCAGCGCGATCGTGATGCTCGTTCCGAGCGCGACCGTCTTCGCCGTCGCGACGATCGCGACGCTCGCGGTTTGGCCGGGTTCGAGCGGCGGCAGCATCGCGCCCGAAGCGACGGACGAGCGCGTTCCGTTCGCGGCGGTAGCGACGATCGATTGGATCGTGCCGGCGCTCGCCGTCGCGGTGACGACGTACGCGTCGCGCACGTTCGAAGCGTTCGTGACGACGAACGTGCGGCCGAACGGCATCGTGGCGTCGACCGCGTCCGTAGCCGCTTTACATCCCGTTTCATTGGGCGCGAGGCCCACGGCCGAGACCGCCGCCACGAGCGTGATGACCGTGTTGGAGGCGACGGCGTATTGGACCGCGCCGGCAGAGGTGTACGTCGCGGTCGCCGTGTTGATGATCTGCGTTCCGGCCGGCAGCGCTACGCCCGCCCTCGCCGTCATCGGCATGACGGCGAGGGATACGATGAGGCACGAGAACGCCGATCCGTAAGCGCGCATCATCGTATTTGTTTACTACTTGACCGTTACGTTGAAGGAGACCGTTCCGTTGCTGCCCGGTTGCAGCTTGTACGAGGTCGCGCCGCCGATCAACGCGCTGAAGTGGGTCGTTCCCTGGGCCGTACCGCCCGTCGAGAAGGCCACCCCCGTGGTGTAGGTCGTGCCCGCCGTCGTGTCGGTCGGCTGCAGCGCGCCGTACGAATACAGGGCCCAGCTGCTGGTGTTGCCGTTGACCTGCTGCGCGCCGTCTTCGGTGATTTGCAGACCGTTGACCGAGACGCCGTTGAGCGCGAAGGTCGGTTCCGTGCCGAGTGCGGAGCCGTTGGTCGCGAGCGTCGCCGGAGCGACGTTCGTGTACAGCAGGCTGTACTTGACGATGCCGCCCGGGCAAACGCCGGTCGGTGCGCTCGTCACGAGCGACGGCGTGCCGTTGCAATTCGAACTCACGATCGTTTGCGTTTTCACGAGCGACACGGCGCCGCCGGGATAGAGGTCGACGTGCGTCGTGTTGCGTTCCGGGGTCGTCGGCGTGTCTCTCGTGCCGAACACGGTGATGGTCGAATCGACGCCCGCGAAGGGCGGCACGCCGGCCGTCGCGGTGTATTGCGCGATGATGTTTTCCGTGGCGAACGAGGGCACTTGGTTTCCGGTCAGCACGGTCGGGAACGTGGCTTGGGTCGTGCCGCCGGCAGCCGAGGCCGGCGCGAACGGCGCCGTTCCGGGCGTGCAGACTTGCGCGGTCAGGAGCGTGATCGTTCCGGTACACGTTCCGACGTAGAGCGCGACGGTATAACCGGGCGGCGCTTGCGCCGAGACGGTGAAGGCATCCGCGGCGGTACCCGCGTTGTAGAACGTGAGGGGCACGTTGACGAGCGGCGCCGTGCACGTCGGCCCGGCGGCCGACGCGACCGGAGCGATGTAGTTGGCTCCCACGACGATGTTCGCGGAGGTATTCGTACACGCGAAGCTCACCGCCGTGAAATCGTTAAACGTATCGGCCGACGCGGCGCCCGAGTTCGGCGGGGCGGGATAGGAACCCGTCGCCTGAGGATAACCGACGGGTCCGACGTAGACCGAGTTCAAGGCGAACGCCGACGAGAGGGACGTGTTCGACGCGCCGCCGGGGGTCGTCGTTCCGGTGCTCGCCGTCGTGTTGACGACTTCGTTCGAGATGAGGACGTTGCCGTTGGCCGAACCGTCGACCGTTCCGGCCGGGATGCCGGGTCCGAGGATCGGCACGTTGCCGTTGGCGTTGGGATTGCCGCCGATCGCCGAGTTGGCGATGTTGCTGACGGAGCCCGCGTTGCCGGCACCCGCGCCGGTCGGCTGCGTGATCGAAATCGACAGCGTGACCTGTGCTGCGGTAACGGCGCCCGCGCCCGAGGAGCCGGCCGGGTTGGACGGCAGTTCGGTAGCGGCCGCGCCGCCCGTGATATAGGCGCCGACGACCGCCGCCGTCGCGCTGTACGTCGTGCTCCAGCCGGTCTTTCCGGTCGCGTCCGCCGTGTAGTAGAGGACCGCGTGCGCGCCGGCGATCGCGCCGTTTAACGTAACCGTCGGCGTCGCCGCGAGCGTGATCGTGTCGGGGGTGCCGAAGACCGGTAACTTATCCGTAATCAGGATACCGGCCGTAGTGGCGCCGAGCAACGTTTGCGCCGACACGAGGTCGTGCGCGGCGTAGCCGCCGCCGTCGTTCGCCGTTATCGAGAAGACGATCGGACTCGACGCGGAGGTCGGCGCGGCGGCCACCTTTTGAATGTCGAGCCGCGCGTCGTTCGTCAACGTGTCGGTTTCGAGCCCGCTCGTCGCGACCGAGGTTTGCGCCGCGGCCGTATAGGCCGTGCCGTTGACGGTCAGCGTTTGCGCGGTGTAGGCCATCGTTACCGAGAGCGTCACCGGAACAGTGGTGCCGGTCGGGGTCGCCGAGACGGCGTACTCGACGCCGATCGTCAGGCTGATGCCGGTCGCGTAATTCGTACCGGCGAGATCCGTATTGATTTGCGCGAGCGTGCACGGTGCAGCCGCCGTACAAACGGTGCCGCCGACGGGCACGACGAAGCCCGCGGGTAGCGTGTAGCCTCGCAGCGTGCCGTTGGCGCCGACCGTCGCGTCGGCCGGGAGTTGAAAGGTACCCGTGCCGTTACCGCTATTGGTCACGACGAACGAGTCGACGACGACTTCGTTCGGCGTTACGACTTGGCCACCGGGATTACTGACCGTGACGACGGGCGCGTTCTGCACGACCGCGACGACGGGATTGGAGGCGATGCCGTACACGACGGCGTTGTTATCGGTGTACGAAGCGGTGGCGGTATTGAAGATGGGGGTCGCCGCCGCCGTTTGCGCGGCGCTCGCCGCGAGCGGCGCGGAAAAATAGGTGAAGCCGAGCGCGAGAACGCCGGCAGTGACGACGCGAGCGTTGAGGCGCACTATCGTACCCGCACTGCGTAGACGAACGTCTGCGAGCTCTTGGGCGGCAAGGGTGCGCTCGCGGCCCAGCGGACCGCCGTGTAGGTCTGCGGATCGGCGCTCTTCGCGACGGAGCCCGCGGCCGTCCGCACGACGACCGTCGGGTTAGCGGCCCACGTCTTGCCGCCGTCGAGCGAGAACTCGACGCGCGCGGCGCTCGTCGAAGCGCTCCCGGGGACGTACGAAGTGCCCGCCGGAATTCTTCCGACGGAGCTGAAGTGTTTGGCCTCGTCGGTGCCGGCGTTCGAGGCGACGATGACGTAGCGAATAGTTTCGCCCGGCGTCGGCGGCGCTTGTTCGAGCGGGGTGTACTTGTCGGCACCCTTGGCATCTTTGGTTACGACGAGACCTTGTAACTTGAGCGAGATAGTCGGACGAGCGTTCGCGGCGGCGGCGGCAAGCATTACCATGACCGTCGACATTGCGAACGCGGTCTTAAGACGGTGCATGGCAGCCTCCCAGAGCGCGATTGTTTAAGTCACGAATGACCTAATGCGTATGCTATCGGCCGGAGCGAATTGTTTTCACACATCATTTAGAGCTTTAGCGAAAGCAGAGTGACGGTCACAACACGAGCTTCCATAGTTCGGCGCGAAGTGTGGCAATCCGACTCGACGTCGTCTTCGTTACGCGCGCTCGGCGCGACGAACGGCTACCGCAGCGCTACGGATTTGTTAAGCATCGTCAATTTAATTTTTAAACTTTACATTGCTTCTTGCGAGTGATTCGCAATAGCATGCTAATTCTAGTCGACCGATTCGTTAAGCCGTATCGCGAAGCGCGCAAGTGCGGTCGTTAACGTTAAGCTTAAAGTTCGCCGAGCTCTTGCGAGCCGTTCGCGATTAGCGGTGGCTCGCCGTCGGCAGCAAGTCGCTTGCGAACGCGGTTAGACCGCCCGAGCGAACGAACGCCGCGATCCGTTCGATATCGCCGGCGAGATAACGATCGCCGGGCGCCTCGCCCGCCGGCCCGAGCGCGAGTAAGGCGCGTTCGAGCGGTTCGGACGTCCGCAACGGCCGGCGAAACGCGATGCCGCGCACGGCCGCGAGCAGTTCGATCGCGACGATCGCCGCCGCGTTATCGAGCATGTCGCTCAAGCGCCGCGCGGCGTGCGTCGCCATGCTGACGTGATCTTCTTGTCCGGCCGACGTCGGTATCGTGTCGGCGCTCGCGGGATGCGCGAGGATTTTATTCTCCGAAGCGAGCGCGGCGGCCGTGACTTGCGCGATCATATAACCGGATTCGAGCCCGGGGTTCGTGGCGAGGAACGCCGGTAACAAGCTGAAGCTCGGATCGACCAGGAGCGCCGTCCGGCGTTCGGAGATGTTCCCGAGTTCGGCGATCGCGAGCGCGAGCGCGTCGGCCGCGAGCGCGACGGGTTCGCCATGGAAGTTGCCGCCCGAGAGCACCTCGCCCGTCTCGACGAAGACGAGCGGATTGTCGGAGACGGCGTTCGCTTCGATAACGAGCGTGTCGCAAGCCGTGCGCAACGTAGCGAGACACGCGCCGAAGACCTGCGGCATGCAGCGCAAACTGTAGGGATCCTGGACGCGACCGCAATTGAAATGCGAGGCGTTGATTTCGGAATTCGCGAGCAGCGAGCGCAGCGTGGCGGCGACGTCGCTCTGCGCGCGATGGCCGCGGACGGCCGCGATCCGCGCGTCGAACGGCGTTACGCTGCCGAGCGCGGCCTCGGTGGTGAGGGCGCCCGCGACGACGGAAGCCGCGAGCAGATCTTCGGCACCGACGAGCCCGTGCAGCGCGAGCGCAGTCGAAACTTGCGTGCCGTTGAGCAGCGCGAGCCCTTCCTTCGCGCCGAGCACGAGCGGCTCGAGACCGAGCCCCGCGAAGGCGTCGCGGGACGGTACGCGCGCACCCGCCACGACGACGTCGCCCACGCCGATGAGCGTCGCCGCAAGATGCGCGAGCGGCGCGAGATCGCCCGAGGCGCCGACGGAGCCCTTACCCGGAATGTACGGCACGACGTCGTGCGCGAGCAACGCGAGCAGCGCTTCGATGACGGCGTAGCGGACGCCCGAATAACCGCGCGCGAGCGAATTAATTTTCAGTGCGAGGACGAGGCGCACGACGTCCGCGGCGAGCGGTGGCCCCACGCCGCAGGCGTGCGACACGACCAGATTATATTGCAGGTCCGCCAATCGCTCGCGCGGGACCGCGGTCTGCGCGAGCTTTCCGAACCCGGTGTTTATTCCGTAGACGCTCGCCTCGCGGGCGGCGATCTCGCGCACGACGTCCGCCGCCCGGTCCACGCCGGCGCGGGCGGCGGCATCGAGTTCGACCGCGCCCCGGGAACGCAGCAGAACGCGCACGTGCGAAGCGGCGAGGCCGCCGGCTTGCCAGGCGACCGTAGCGACGGCGTGGGAACCGGCGCTCACCGGTGCATGGGAAGCCGCAAGCCGTGTTCCGCCGCGCAGGCGAGCGAGGTTTCGTACCCCGCGTCCGCATGGCGGGCGACGCCCGACGCCGGATCGTTCCAGAGCACGCGCGCGATGCGGCGAGCGGCGGCGGGCGTACCGTCGGCGACGATGACGAGCCCGGCATGCTGCGAGAAACCCATGCCGACCCCGCCGCCGTGATGCAGCGAGACCCACGTCGCGCCGCCCGCGACGCCGAGCATCGCATTGAGCAGCGGCCAATCGCTGACCGCGTCGGAACCGTCGCGCATCCCTTCGGTCTCGCGGTTCGGGCTCGCTACCGAACCGCTATCGAGATGATCGCGCCCGATAACGATGGGCGCCGCGAGTTCGCCGCGCGCGACCATTTCGTTGAACGCGAGCCCGATGCGGTCGCGATCGCCGAGTCCGACCCAACAGATGCGCGCCGGCAGCCCCTGAAACGCGATGCGCTCGCGCGCCATATCGAGCCAGCGATGGAGCGCGGCATCGTGCGGTAATAGCTCTTTTACTTTGGCATCGGTTTTCGCGATGTCGTCCGGATCGCCCGAGAGCGCGACCCAGCGGAACGGGCCGATGCCGCGGCAGAAGAGCGGCCGGATGTATGCGGGCACGAAGCCCGGGAATTCGAACGCGTCGCGCAAACCGGCGTCGAAGGCGACTTGACGGATGTTATTGCCGTAATCGAACGTCGGCACGCCGAGCCGGTGAAAGGCCAGCATCGCCGCGACGTGCGCGACCATCGATTCGCTCGCCGCCCGGGCGACGGCCGCGGGCTCGCGCTGCCGCTCGGCGCGCCAGCGTTCCAAACTCCAGCCGAGCGGCAAATAGCCGTTACCCGGATCGTGCGCCGACGTTTGATCCGTAACGGCATCGGGGCGTACGCCGCGCCGCAGCAGCTCCGGAAAGATCTCCGCCGCATTGCCAACGACGGCGACGGAGACCGCCGCGTGCGTGCGCCGCGCCCCGTCGACGATCGCGAGCGCCTCGTCGAGCGTCTCCGCGACGCGATCGAGATAACGCGTGCGCAAGCGTTTCGCGACGCGCTCCGGGTCGCACTCGACGATCAACATCGAAGCGCCGGCCATCGTCGCGGCGAGCGGCTGCGCGCCGCCCATCCCGCCGAGTCCCGCGCTTAAGATCCATTTACCGGCGAGGCTGCCGCCGTAGTGCGCGCGGCCCATCTCCATAAACGTCTCGTAAGTACCTTGCACGATGCCTTGGCTGCCGATGTAAATCCACGAGCCCGCCGTCATCTGCCCGAACATCATGAGACCGCGCCGGTCGAGTTCGTTAAAGTGCTCCCACGTCGCCCAATGCGGGACGAGGTTCGAGTTGGCGAGGACGACCCGCGGGGCGTCGGGATGCGAACGAAATACGCCGACCGGTTTCCCGGATTGAATCGCGAGCGTTTCGTCGTCGCCCAGCCGTTCGAGCTCGCCGACGATCCGTTCGTAGGAAGGCCAATCCCGAGCCGCCTTGCCGATCCCGCCGTAAACGACGAGATCGGCCGGACGTTCGGCGACGTCGGGATCGAGATTGTTCATCAGCATTCGAAGCGCAGCTTCGGTTTGCCACGAACGGGCGCGCAGCCCGGAGCCGCGGGCTGCGCGAATCGGGCGCGCGTCGAGTCTCTGCATGCCCGCTACGGTTCCTACCGCGCTGCGGCGCGGCCTCCGGACGCGGCCGGTCCCTTAAACGCGGGCGCCCCGGCCGGTTACGAGGTTAAATACGAGCATGATCACCGCGACGACGAGGACGATGTGAATGAGCCCTCCGCCGATGTGAAACAGCAGGCCTACGAGCCAGAAGACGAACAGGATGCTGATAATTCCCCAAAGTAGTCCGGCCATGATACTCCTTCACGAGTGGCTGCGACGTTAACACGATAGCGATGGAAGCGCAAACGCCGGCGCATCATCACCGTTATGACACGCCATACCCGTAATCGGTCACACCGGCGCCGTGCGCTCGCGCGGCAGGCGTTACTCTTCCGGTACGGTCGGGCGTTCGCCCTCGAGGGGCCGCGCCGCGGTCTCGATAACCGAGCGCGCGAGCAGCCCGTTCGGAAATAGGATCGTCCGGTCGTCCTGGGTGCGGACGAGAGTGCACGTCGCGTCGAGGCGTTCGATATTACCCGCTCGTCCGTTCACGCGGATATACGAGCCGACGCGCAGATGGCGTTCGACGTAGCGCGCGGCGAGCAAATTCTCGGCGAAGGCGCGCGCCCCCCAGCCCCCGGCGATCGCGCAAGCCAGGGCCACGGCGCCGAAAGCGACGAGCAGCACGTAAAACAGGAATGCCGATTCGACGGTCAGTTGTTGCAGGGCCATTAAGACCGCGATGACGATGATCGCCGTCCGCAGGACCGTCCCCGCTGCTTCGTGATACAGGACGCCCGAGCGCGACATGGCGCCCGCCGTGCCGCGGCCGACCGTGTCGCCGACGATGATGCCGACGAGCACGAGAACGACGGCGAGCACGACGTGCGGCAGATAGGTCAGGAACGTTCCGAGCGTCTCCGAGATCGGCGCGAGTTCGAGTCCGTTCACGGCTTGCACGAATGCGGCCGCGAAGATTACGAGAAAGGTTATGCGGCCGACCAGACGCGACGGCCGCAGCGAGATCCCGACGCGCGCGAGGTCTTGGATGAGTCCCGTGCGGTGCCCGAGCTCGTCGAAGCCCAGACGCGTGAGCAGCACCGCGACGAAACGCGCCGCGAGCCAGCCGAAGATCGCGCCGAGCACGACGATGACGAAAGCGGCGATGAGATTCGGTACGTACGTTTGGAGCGAAGTCGCCTGGCGCATGAGTTCGCGCCGCGCCTCATCCATGCGGTTCGCGCGGCGGCGTCTCTTCGACCGCCAGTAGCGTTTGCAAGCCGCGCACGATCGCGAACAGCGCGCCGAAAAACTCGTTGACGTTCGCGATCGCCGTGTGGCGGTGCCGGATGCGCCGCACGGCCCCGCGAACGAGATCCCGCTCGGGCGCCGCCTCGAAGCCGGCCGCGTCGCGCAAGGCAGCCCGGACGCCGTGCAATTCCGCCTCCTCGCCGGCGGCGAGCGGCTCGCCGGCGAAATGTCTCTCCGCCATCAGCGGCTCTCCCGAACGGCCGGGGCGCCGGTCGTCACCAGCCGCCGCAGGTGCGCGCGGCCGCGGGCGATGCGCATCTTCGCGGCGGACAAGCCGCAGCGTTGCAATTCGGCGACCTCGGCGACATCGTAACCGTACATATCGCGCAGCACGACGGCGACGCGTTGCTCGGCCGGCAGCTGCCGCACGAAACCTTCGATCTCGTCCCGCAACGCGAGCGCGACCACGTCTTCTTCCGGCGTGCGCTGGCGGACGTCGCTGAAATCCCGCGCGGGTCGCTCGGCTTCGCCCGCCGGCGCCACGCCCTCGAGCGGTTCGAAACGCAGCAGCCCGCGCCGGCGCAGCGCGTTGAGGCTCAAGTTCACGGCGATGCGCCGCAGCCAGGCCGGGAAGCTCGCGCCATCCTCGAGTTCGGCGAGCCGGGTGTAGGCTTTCACGAGGGCATCCTGCGCGATATCTTCGGCATCGGATTTCTCGCCCAAAAGCCGCAGCGCCGTCGCATAGGCGACGTTCTGATGGCGCGCGAGCAGCAACTCGGCCGCCTGAAGATCGCCGCCCTTGGCCCGGCTAACCAGGCCTCCGTCGTCCATCCACCTACCTCAACCGGCCGCGTGAGGTTCTTGTCGATAACGCGTCTCCTCTCCCACACGGCGGACACCCGAGCGACGCGTTCGGTCACATCGCCATGATGAGCGGCGCCGGCGCCGAGCGAGCCGCGGCTAGGCCATATGCCTAAGCTCGAAGCCGGCCGTCGTCGCCATCGTCGAGCGCCGGCCGGTCGTCGCCGGCGAACGTTACGGCCATGGCACGCATTCCGCTACGGCACGAAGATAATCCCGATACCGATCCGGCGATTCTGGCAGCGCTCGAGCGCGTCGCCGCCGCCGGTTTCCCGCCGCTCAACGTTTTTCGGGCTCTGGCGAACAAGCCGGAGAGCCTAGACGGTTTTCTGAGCTTCGTGATGTCGATCTACAACACGAATACGGGCGCCGGCTATTCGTCGATTTCCGCCAAGGAGACGGAGCTCGCCTACACGACGGCGACGGTCGCGAACAACTGTCACTATTGAATTCCCACTCATATCATGCTCGGTCGGAGCGTGGGAATCACCGAAGAACAACTCGCGCACCTCGGAGACGAGACGCTTCCGGAAGGCCTCTATACGCCTTCGGAGGCCGCGATCGTTCGCTACGCGCGGCAATCGACGTTGCACATCACGATCGACGACGCGATGTATGAAGAACTGGCGAAGTATTTCACGCGTAAACAGATCGTAGACATTTGTCTCGTGGTCGGCCAGAGTAACGTCGTAAACCGCTTTCACGCGACGTTTAAGACCGACGTGGACGAATCCACGATCGCGCACATCACGGAACCCGGCTCGGTTCCCATCCCGCTGCCCGCGTACTAGGCGCCCCCGAAAGCGTGAGCGAACGCGCCGGGAGACCGGCGTCTGTTCCCGTACGGGCTCCAGACGCGACGGGATCGTTCGTAAAGGTTCGGGGAATACACGTTGCATCCGCGTCCGCTTGCCGGCCTAGCTCTCGTGCTCGCCGTCGCCTCCGCTCCGCAGAGCGCTCTCGCGAAGGCGAAAGCGGCGGCCGCGCAAGCATCGCCCGCGCCGGCCGCTTCGGACGACGCTCCCGCAAAGTACGAAACGTTCGTTCAGAACGCGACGCTCGTTCCCGGTCTGATCGAGGTCATCCGCAAGGACGGCAAACTCTATCTGTCGCTTGCGAAAACGCAGCTCGGCACCGATTTCATCGAGACGTCGATTCCGTCTACCGGGCTCGGCGGCTTCGGGCCGGCCGCCGGTGAACCGTACGTCGCGCCGGCGCGCATCCTGCGTTTCGAACGGTTCGACGATAACGTCGTGTTGCGCTGGCCCAATACGATCGCAAAAGTCGACGCCGCTTCACCGCAGGCTCTCAGCACGCAGGCGTCGCTCGCCGCTTCCGTCATCGCGGTGACGCCGATCGTGGCCGAATCCGAGCGCGCCGTCGTCATCGCGGCGGCGCCGTTCCTCGGCGACGTCGCCGATCTAAAAGCGCAATTCGACGCCGTCGTACCGCGACCCGAACACGCCTATCACCTCGACTCCGCCCGCGCATTCTTTACCGAGGCCAAAAGTTTTCCGGAGAATACGCTGTTACGGGTCAGCCAAACATGGGCGACCGATTCCCCCGATACGATCGACAACGTCCCCGATCCGCGCAGCGTCGAAGTCCGAATGACCTACAACATCATCGCCGCGCCGCATAACGGCTACATGCCGCGCGTCGCCGACCCGCGCGTCGGTTATTTCACCATTCCGCTGCTTAATTTTCAGAGCGACGCGAAACCGTCGCGCAACGTGTATTACGTGAGTCGCTGGAACTTCGCTCCGGCGAACCCGGGCAAAGCTTCGCCCGCAACCCATCCGCTCGTTCTCACGCTCAGCAACGGCATCCCGGTGCAGTACCGGGAGGCCGTTCGCGGCGCCCTGCTCGCATGGAACGGGGCCTTCGCGCGGATCGGGATCCAAAACGCGATCTCCGTCCGGCAACAGCCGAGCGACGCCGGCTTCGACGTCGACGACATTCGTAATAACATGGTGAGCTGGGTCGATACCTCGGCGCCGCAGTACGGTGCGGAAGCGCTGATCGTGAACGATCCGCGTACGGGCGAAGAGATGAACGTCGGCGTCAACATCGATGCGGTCGCGGGACTCGAGGGCTGGCGTTACCGCTACTACGTCGCGCCCGCGCGCGGCTTGCCCGATAGCGCCGCGCTGGAAGAGCGATTCGCCACGAATTGGATCGCGGCGACCGTGCTGCACGAAGTCGGGCACGACATGGGTCTGCAGCACAACTTCATCGGCTCGCTCGCCTATAGCGCGAAGCAGCTGCAAGACCGGCAGTTCACGGCGCGTTACGGCATCGCGAGTTCCGTCATGGAATATTCGCCGGTCAATCTGTGGCCGAAGGGTACGCCGCAGGGCGACTATCAGCAACTCGTGCTCGGTCCGTACGACTACTACGCGATCCAGTATGGCTACGGCTACGTGCCCAACGCCACCACGCCCGATGCGGAGTTGCCCGCGCTCAACCGGCTGGCGGCGCGCTGGTCCGACCCGATGTGCCGCTTCGCGTCGGACGAAGACGCGTTCTTCGACTCGGGCCATGCGATCGATCCGCGCGTCCAGGAGAACGACCTCACCAACGATCCACTGGCTTGGGAGAGCATGCAACTCACACTGCTGCACGGCCTGCTCGACGCCGTGGACAAGCGCTTCCCACAGCCGGGCGAACCGTATGACGAAGCGCGGCGCGCGTTCACGCAACCGCTCGGGCTCTATCTGCGCTACGCCGCGATGCCGGGCCACGTGATCGGCGGCGAATACGTTTCGCGCGCCAACGCCGGCGATCCGCACGGCACTCCGCCGTTGCAAGCGGTACCGCGCGCGCAAGAGGTCCGCGCATGGCACATGCTCGAGCGCTATCTCTTCTCCGATGCCGCCTGGCGCTTCCGTCCGGCGGTGCTCGCCCGTTTAACGTATAGCGAAGTGAGTTCGACGTCGACGTTTGGGACGTGGGCCTACAATCCCCCACCGCGTCACGACGTTCCGATCGTACAGGTCGCCGAACGCGCGCAAGAAGGCGTGCTCGACGAACTCTTCGCGCCGCTCACGTTGCAGCGTATCGACGATCTGTCGTTCAAATACGCAGCGGGGACCACCATGACGCTGACCGATCTATTCGACTGGAGCCGGCACGGCTTGTACGCCGAGTTCGCGGACGGCGCGATCGCGCGCGCGGGCATCGTTCGACGCAACGCGCAGATGCGGTTCGCGAAACGGCTCGCGCAAATGTGGCTCGCGCCGGCGGCCGGCACACCGCCCGACGCGCAGGCGCTGGCGCGGCAACAGCTCGTCTATCTCACGGCGGACACCGCGAAGGCGCTGCGAACGCCGCACCTCGACGAACTGACGCGCGCGCACGTCACGGCACTGCAGGCGCTCGCGCATCAAGCGCTCGAAGCTCGCGCGACGCTCGCCGTGCCCGCTCCGCCGCCTGCTTCCGCGGCGGGGCCGGAGTAAGCGCCGGGTGACGTACGAAGAGTTCGTCGCGCTCGACGCGCGCGACATCGGCGCTCTCTCGCCGGAGCTCGCGATCCTCGCGCTCGACCGGGCGGGCCGCTGGGAGGCCGCCCACGAGCGCGCCGCGGAGAGCGAGACGCCGGACACGAAGCGCCTGCACGCGTACCTGCATCGCAAGGAAGGCGATCTCGCCAACGCGCGCTACTGGTACGATCGCAGCGGGGAGCCCGTGCCGGCGGTCTCGCTCGACGAGGAGTGGGCGACGCTCGCGCGCCGTTACCTCATGCGTTATAAGCCCGGATAGTAATTATAAACGAGGTTCGTAACGTTGACCGAACCCAGACCTGTGGCGAGGCTGTAGACGGGGTGCGCCGGATAGGAGAACACGTCCCGTCCGCCCACTCGCGTTGCCAAGACGCCGATACCCTTGGTGGAAAGCGCGCTCGATACGCAATTGGCCGTTCCGGTTACGCAAGGCTCCGTATTGTCGCCGGCGGTTACGTAGTTGAACACGCAGATCGGCGAGATTTTGTTTCCCAAGCTCGCATTGCAGCCGCGTAACCCGAGCGGCGTTTCTTCTTGCGCTTTGGCCACCGCATAGAGTACCGGGGCGGGATTGCCGAGCGGATTGCTGCCGCCGAATTCGAGATCGAGGGATTGTTCGACGAGCGCCGCGATGCCGGCGAAGGCCGGCGCCGCGAATGACGTCCCGCCGGCGCCATTGGCGAAGACGTCGGCCGTCTTCGTATAGTCGCACGGCGCGCCGCCTTCGCTCGCATCCGACATGCAGTACACGTAGAAGTGCCGCCAGATGCCGTTCGCGGCGAAGAGTGAGACGTCGGGCTGATCGCGGACGCCGTCATCGGGGACGCCGGGAATGCTCGTTAACTGCCAATCGGGCTTCGTATAATAGATACTCTGGCTGCCCGAGCCCCCGATGTCGTTCTGCAGCGGCACCGTGGGCGCGGAATTACAAAATTCGATCGCTCCGGGTGCTTTGTAGTAGTTCCGGATGATCGAGTTGGAGCAGCCGTTATCCCATGGAATCTCCGGGATATACGACAGCGCCGAACCCTCGCCGGCACCATTGGCTTGCTTCCAATACGTTGAATTTTCGCCGAGAGCCGTATCGAAGAAATCGGTGCCGCCGACCGAAACGTTATACGCCGAATCGGCCAATCCGTTGACGAACAAGCCGTCCTGATCGATGGAGCCTTCATCGGCCGATACGCCGTTATCGCCGGAAGCGACGAAGATGGCCTTGCCTTCGGCGGCGCCTTCTTGAAGTAAATTCGTCCACATCGCCTGGAAGGCGAAGCCGTCAAAGAGTTCGTCACCTTCGTAGCTGATGCTGAAGACCGTGGCAGGCGTGCCGTGCTCGACCAAGTTTTGCAGCGTGTCCATCACGCCGAAGTCGAAAGGCCCCGTACCCGCGCAGGACGCTTCGATGATATTCGCGGCGGGTGCGACCGCGGTCGACCACTCCGTATCCAACGCCGCCTCGTCCTCGTCTGCGGTCGTCCCGGGCGACGCGCAGCCGGCCGGGTGCGTCAGGGTCAAAGTACCGGCGTAGCCGGCGAGTTTGAACGCCGAGCGGAACGTCTCCCAATCGGCTTTGCGGATCAACGTTTGTTCCACCATCGCGAGCGTGATACCGGACCCGAGGAGTGGCGCCCGAAAGAGATTACCGGTGCCGCGTAACGGCGTAACGTTGTAAATCTTGGTGAAATCGGCCGGCCCGACCGCATATATTGGTTTACCGGATGTCGGCACGGTGAACGTCCGCGGCACGCGCACGACTGCCGGCTTCGGAAAGAAATTCGCGAGGACGACGCCGGTTACGAGGGGAGCGAGAGCGGCGGGGATCGCCGGCGCGGCGATCGTCGTGATATGGGCTTCGCCCGACTTCGTCACGAAGTGCAGTTGTGTATGGAAGGCCGCTGCGACCTGGCCCGCGCGGCCGCTGAATTCGATCGACATGCCGCTTGGGGAAACGCTGTTTACGGCTAAACCGCGAGCGGTGAGCCAGGCGGTAACGCGGTCGATATCGGCTTGCGTGGGGCCGTAGCGCCGCAGGTCGCCCGGCGTTAACCAGTGATGGTAGCCGGCCGTTCCCCGGACGTGCTGGTCGCGGGTTAGCCGGTCGAGCGCGGCCTGGAGATAGGCCGGCCGCGTCAGCGCCAGGTGAATGTGCGGTAGCGCCATCGCATCGCTAATTCGGCCTTCATCATAGGACGTCGCCACGGCGCGCGGCAAGTCGCGCGTTAACGTCGTCCGCACCGAATCGTCGATGACGGTCGCCGCACTACTCTGCCCGATACGCTTCGCCGGAACACTGGCACCCGCCGGCAGGATACGAGTCATCGTAATGAACAGCAACGCTACCGCGACAAAACCATAGACGTCGATCTTGCGTGCCATCGAGCGTTCCTCCGATCAAGAAAAAAACCTAAATGAGCGCTACCGAAAAGCGGCGTCTCGCCCTGCGTGCGCAATCCTTACACCAACAGAACGGAGGGCCTGGGCGAGTCGCTCAACTTGCAACGAAAGGCTGGGATCGGAAGCAAACCACCTTAAGACCCAGCGCCGGCCGGCTTAGCTTCTACGCCATACTACTTCGTATCGTAGTCGCCGCGCGTGGCAGCGAGGAAATGCGTAAGCGTTACCGAGCGAAGCTTGATGCGGATGATAGATGGGAGATCGTCGCGCAATCCGGTTGCCGGCGTCCGTATCGGAAACACTCGTCTTCGCGGGGACGATCGTGATCGCGGGCCCACGCGGATGCCGCGTCGGCCGCGATACGCTATCGCGCCAAAGCGATCGCCCGGCTCGTGGACCTGAATCGTTCGCCACCGCCCGGCTTTACTCGAGGCCGCAACGAGGCCGATTAGCGGTGAACTCTCCGGCAAGCGCTTCTCGCTTAGCTTGAACGTTCTTTAGCGAACGCGCCGTCTATCGCCATCGCCTCGCCGATCGTGAGAAACGCGCGGTCGGGCATCTCTCTCGCGTCGATCGGCATGACGAACCGTATCACGAAACGTTACGGGACGATCCAACGGGAAACGGCGGGCAGCGACTCGACCATCGAAATGAAACACATCAGTACGAGCAGGCCGACGCTCCAGCCGAGCACTCTGCGAAAGATGACGCCTTCGGAGCCGACCAGTTTCACCGTTGCGGCGGCGACGGCCAGCGACTGCACGCTGATCGCTTTCGCCACGACGCCGCCCGACGAATTCGAGGCGGCCGCCAGCACGGGCGAGATGCCGGTCTGCTTGGCGGCGGTAATCTGCAGATTACCGAACAGCACGTTCGCCGAGGAGTCGGAGCCGGTAAGCGCCGACCCGATCCAGCCGATGATCGGCGAGATGAACGCGAACGCGGTTCCGCCGACGCCCGCGAGGAATAAGCCGAGCGTCGTCGTTTGCCCCGACAGATTGGCGACGTACGCGAGCGCGAAGATCGCCATGACCGTGAGCGCGGCCGAGCCGAGTTGACGCAACGTCGCGCCGAACGACCGAAGCGCGCCGCGCACGCCGGTGCCGAGCGCGAATGAAGACAGAATGCCGCAGATGAACAGCAGCGTGCCGGTGGCCGGCAGCCAATTAAAGCGGTACGTCGTCGCAATCGGTTTCCCGGTGCTCGTTACGACGTGCAGAGCGGGCCAGTCGAAGACGGCGACGCCCCGGCCCAGCAGTCCTTTCAGCGGCTCGAATTGTACGGCGACGAAGACGACGATGATGATCAGATAGGGCGCCAAGGCCGCGGTAAGCGTTCCGGTCGTGAACGGCAGCACGCGGCCTCCCTCGGTCGCGACGTGCACGTGGTCGCCGCCCGGCGTCTCCGTTTGCGCGGCAACGCCGGCCGCCGGAGCCGCCGCGCGGGCGACGGAGCCGCTTCGCCCGGCGATGCGCAAATAGCCCAGTAGCGCGACCGCCGACGTAAACGAAGCCAGCACGTCGGCCAACTGTACGGAGATAAAGTTCGACGCGACGAATTGCATCCCGGCAAAGGCGAGTCCGGCGACGAGCGCGACCCGCCATTCGGCATCCAGTGCGGTGCGTCCACCGATGACGAGTAACAGGATGAAGGGCACGAGGAAGGCGAGCACCGGCGTTTGGCGGCCCACCATCGCGCCCAATTCTGCGAGCGGCAAGCCCGTCGTCGTTGATAGCGCGACGAGCGGTAGCGCGAGCGTCCCGAAGGCGACGGGCACCGAATCCGCGATGAGTGCCGCCACGGCGGCTTTGACGGGATTGAAGCCGATGCCGACGAGCATCGCCGAGCAGATCGCGACCGGCGCGCCGGCGCCGATGAGCCCCTCGAGCAAGCCGCCGAAACAATAGGCGATAATGAGCACCTGCACTTCGTGCGTGTCGCCGATGCGTAGAAACGCTTGCCGTAAAATCGAAAAGTGACCGCTCTCGACGGTGGTGTTGTAGATCCAGATGGCGTTGACGATGACCCATAGTACGGCCAACACGCCGAAGGCCGCGCCGTAGGCCGCCACGTCGAGCGCGGTGACGACGTTCATGCGATAGACGAGCGCGGCGATCGCGATCGCCGCGAGCAGCGCGACGGCGGTCGCGCGTTCCGCACGCCACGACAGACGACAGACCGCCGAGCAGCGCAAAGAGCACGACGATCGGGACCGCGGCGAAGAGCGAAGACCAGCCGAGCGAATGAGCGAACGGATGCGTGACTTGCTGAAAGACGGTACTCACGGACGTTAGTGGATGTGCGAGCCGCCGTTGATATCGTAGGTCACGCCGGTTAAATACGCCGCGTCGTCGCCGGCGAGAAAAGCAAACAGCGCCGCGACCTCCTCGGCCGTGCCTTGCCGGCCCACCGGCACGTCGGCGCCGAGCGACGCCTCGCGCTCCGGTGTCGAGAGCCCGGCGCGAATGTCGGTGCTGATGACGCCGGGCGTAACGGCGTTGACGGTGACGCCGGTCGGTCCGAACTCGCGAGCCAGCGCGCGCGTCAGGCCGAGGATCGCCGCTTTCGCCGCCGAGTACGGTACGCCGCCGAAGACGCCGCCGCCGCGTTGCGCGGAGACCGAAGACATGTTGACGATCCGCCCGACGCCCGCCTCGACCATCGCGGGTGCGACGCGTTTCGTAACGACGTACGTGCCGGTCGCGTTAATTCGCATTACCCGCTCCCATTCGGCGAGCGTGGTTTCGAGGAAACGCGTCGGCGACGTGATGCCTGCGATATTAAAGAGCGCGCGGACCGGCGGCAGCGCGGCTTCGACCCGCGCGACCGCGGCGTCCACCGACGCTTCGTCACTTACGTCGGCGCCGACACCGAGGGTAGGAACGCCGAACGATCGAGCGATCTCCATCGCCCCGGCGACGGCGTTTTCCGGATCGAGATCCAACAGCGCAACGGCCCAGCCTTCGCGCGCCATCCGCCGCGCTGCGGCGCGGCCGATGCCCCGCGGCGATCCCGAACCGGTAACGATGACGGTGCGCGTCGCTTCGGCCATCGCTTTACTTCTCCCGGCCTAAGCTCAAGACGTTTTCGTCCATCTTCGAGAGTATGCCGCTGATGGTGTCGCTCGCGCGTGCCGTCGCCGCGGGCCGTCCGTCTTCGCTCACATCGCGCGTTTCCAGTTCGAGCGCGTAATGCCCCGCAAAATGCTGCTCGCGCAAAGCCGCGATCAAGTCGAAGAAGTCGACGTCGCCCGCGCCGATGCTTAGATGGATGTCGCCTGGCTTTGCATCGCGCAGATGAACGTGCACGACGCGGCCTCGCAACGCGGCGAGGTACTCGCGCGGATTATCCTGCGCCGAGACGACGTGGCTGACGTCGTAGACGACCCCGACGCTGGCCGGATCGAGCCGCCGCACGAGTGCGACGGCGCGCCGCGCGTTATGACAGAAGCGCAGCGAGTGCAACGCTTCCACCCAAAGATCGAACCCGGCGCCGCGTACCGCGCCGGCCGCGCGATGCAGTTGACTCGCGACGAGCTCGAGGTCGGCGGTTTCGTCGACGATCGGCTCGCTGCGCTGCCGGCCGCACGGCAGAACGATGGCGCCGGCATGAACCGCGCGCGCGAGCTCGATGAGAGCGGCGACGTGCCGGTCGCGGGCCTCTTGCGCGTGTCCGTCGAGCGGCTCGTTGAGATCGCCGACGTCGGCGTTGATCGACCGCACGGTAAGCCCGCGACCTTCAAGTTGCGCGGCAACTTTGGCGATGCCGGTCGCATCGAGAACGGCAGGCACGTGATCGCAAACGCCCGGCAACGCACCCAGGTCGATCTCGGTAAAGCCGAGCTCGCCGATGCGGTCCAAAGCTTCGCCGAGCGGACGATGCCGAAAGGTGATCGTGGAACATCCCAGGCGCGAATCCGGCGTACGCATGCACTCCTCCGTTCACGTCTCCGCTGACCGGGCGAAAGCGCTTCCAGCTCGGTAGTTCGGCGCGAAAGTTTGTGGCCGCGACGTGTGACCGACTGCTTACGTTCGTTACGCCCGAGTACCTATTCTCGGGGCGCAGGACGAGCCGATGATTATCTGCTACCGGACAAGAACAGATCGGAAACCGGAAGCGCTCGAACTCGCGTCCGGTCATCGGCTCCGCGCGACGTTACATCGCTTTCAGAGTCCGCCCGGCGAGCGGCGGCTGAAAGTAGGGTTATTCTTGCCCTGGTAGACGACGCCGAGCCCGACGAACGTTCCGTTCGAATGCGCTCACGGATTAGGCGTCGCAGAGAGTGTTTGGCCTTGAGGCAGCCCTTTTCACGGAGGCGAAGTCGAGCCCTCAGAGGGCGCATCAGCGGGACTATTTCGGGACATGACCAACTGCCGGAACGCGCCTGGGTGACCGAGGCGTCGAGGGAAAAGGGGAAATATGACCAAGACTATCGCCGGTTTGCTGCCGGGCATCGCCTTAGTTTCGCATTGTCTCGCTAATCAAAACGCGAAGGCCGATGAATTCGCGGTATTCCCCGGCGTCCCGTCCGTGCTCGGGTTGCTGCGTCGACGCGGCTTCATTGTCCAGCAGATGCCGTGCGTAACCCGGCGGCCGTCGTTACGCAGCAGCCGGCCGGCTCGGCCGAAGCATCGAGCCGCATCCTGGACATACTGATCGAGTTGGACTACGGTCTCACTGCGTTGCCGCCGGCAACGCTGGCGCCGGGGAAGGCCGCGCGAGCCATCGATTTCGCGCTCGACCAACTCGAGGATTACGCCGCGAACGGCTGTCGGACGCTCTGGCACGCGACCGGCGCGACCGCGGCCGCTGCGGATCTCTCGACCCGCCTGCGCGGTGCATGCGCGCGGCGGCGCCTTTCGGACCTCGAGGTCATCGACATCGGCACGCTCTTTGCCGCAGACGCGGTGCGCGTCGACCCGCTGCTGAGGACCGTCGCTCGCGAGCCGCGGCCAGCGCCGGCCCCGTTACGTCGTTGCTGATGAAGTTCGAAACGCGCACGCTCATCCTAATCTCGGTTGCGGTGGTCATCAACATCGTCGGCGGTGAAACGGTACACCTACTGAAGCTGCCCGTGTACCTCGACTCGATCGGTACGATACTCGTCGGCGTGCTCGCCGGTCCACTTCCGGGCGGGATCGCGGGCGTGCTTACGAATATCATTTGGGCGCTGATCATCGATCCGGTCGCCGCCCCATTCGCGCCGGTGGCCTTCGTCATCGGATTCGTCTCTGGACTCTTGGGCCGGGCGGGCTGGTTCACGACATGGTGGCGGGCGGCGATCGCCGGCGCGATCGTCGCGATCCCGAGCACGATCGTCGGCGTTCCGATCATCGTGTTTTTGTTCGGCGGCGTAACGGGCGGCGGCCCGGATTTTGCTTCCGCGTATATGCTCGCCGTCGGCTCGAGTCTGCTGAAGTCGGTCGGGTTCACCACCCTCGGCATCAACACCATCGATAAAGTCCTGACCGCGCTGGTCGTCTGGAACATCACGAGACGATTACCGCTGCGCCTCACGACGAAATTCGGCTTCTTCGTGCATGCGAAAGCATAACGCCGCCGTCGTTCGGATCGGCAGGCGTACGTAGCCCGGAAGAAACTGGAAGCCGTGATTGGGCTGCGCCGGGGTGTCGATGAGATCCCAGCCGGCGTCGATCGGTTCCGCGCTTCGCCCGAACGCATATCGCCGGTACATGTGTGACGGCGCAAGGCCACGACCGAAGTCCGTCGATCGTACCGCTATCGTCGACGTTTCGTTCGAATCGAATATCCATCTTAGCGGGAGGTTAGGAGATAACGGCACGACCCGACGTGGGGATCTCGTTTGCGCGAAGAATTTCCGCAACGCGCCGATTTTGCCACGCTCGGACGGAGCTTCCGGCACCACCGGAACATGCCGCGCGAATGGGCGTTTCGGTTAATTTCCTCTTCGCTCTTACGACAATTCGTAGCATAACTTCCTGACGGAAAAGACGATATTTCGGCTACCGGCGAGAGTTGCCGGCCCAAAGCAAAGCGACGCGCCGACAAAAACGACCCCGTCGTCAGTGGAGTCGTTCACTCTTTGCCTCAGCTAGCGCGTCCGTAAAGTACGTTCATGCGCCGATTTCTATTAGACCGCCTTAGAACGCTTAGACCGTTAGAAAGGAATCTCCTCATCCATTGCTTCTTCATCGAAGCTCGAAGACGCCGAGGAAGACGAGCCGCCGCTTGAAGAACGAGCGCCGGTCGAAGCGTAGGAACCCGAGGACTCGCCGTTCGTGCGGTTCTTCGAATCGAGCATCTGCATGTCGCTGGCGACGACCTCGACGGCGGTGCGTTTGTTGCCGTCTTTGTCGTCGTACTTGCGGATGGCGAGACGGCCCTCGACGAGCGCCGACATGCCCTTTTTCAAGTACTGATTGCAGATCTCACCGAGGCGATCCCAGGCGACGACGTCGACGTACATCGTTTCGTCGGCACCCTTGGTTTTGCGATTGACGGCGAGCGCGAACTTCGTCACGGCTTTGCCGCCGCCGTCGACGTAGCGGATCTCGGGATCGCGCGTGAGATTCCCGACTAAAACGATACGATTGTAGCTACCGGCCATGGGCCGCCTCCTAATTCAGTCGTTCAAATTGATGAGGAGCTGACGCATCACGTCTTCGTTCAACCGAAGCTGACGTTCGAGCTCTTTGGCTTGGGCCGCGTCGCTCTTAAACTTCATGACCACGTAGTAGCCTTCGCGCATATCGTTGATCTCGTAGGCGAGGCGGCGCTTGCCCATCTTTTCGATCTCGCCGGGCTCCCCGCCGTTGGTGCGCAGGCCCTCCGCGATCTGCTCGACCTTGGTATCGACCTCGGCCTCTTCGAGATTGGGGCGGACGATGTACGTCACTTCGTAATCGGTGGTCATGATAATCCCTCTTCGGACGCCGCCTCCGAGGAGGCGGACGGCCCCGTGCGGGGCAGTGGGACACGTGCGCGAGTCACCCCCGCACGAGCCGCCGGACGCGTTCGCGCGGCCGGGAAAACTCGCCTATGCTATCACGCCCGGCCATCCGGCGGCAAGGCCGGAGGCTCGCCGGCGCGCTTCAGCCGCTCGCGCGAACCTCGCGCTTGGTCACGCGGTACACGTCGCGCACCTCGCGCAGCGAGCGCAGCTTCGAAAGGACGCGGTGCAGGTGGTCGAGATCCGATATTTGCAGGGTCAGGCTGATCAGCGCGCTATCGCGCTTCACGCGGGCCGTGACCGACGACGCCGACGTCTTGTACTCGGCGCAGACGCCCATGACGTCCTGGAGCAGGCCGGCCCGGTCCTCGGCTTCGACCTCGACATCGACGGAGTGCGTATTCTCGCTCGCGTCGGCCCACGAAGCTTGTAAGATGCGTTCCGGCGTCGCCGACATGTAGGCGACGTTCGGACAGTCGGCCCGGTGCACGGAGACGCCTTTTCCGATCGTGACGTAACCCATGATCGGATCTCCGGGCACCGGACTACAACACTTCGAGAGGCGGACGAGCACGTCGTCCACGCCCGCGATTCGGATGCCGCTCGAATTTCGCGGAATGCGCCGGACGGGCGGCGGGATGCGTTGCAGCGCCGCGAGATCGATCAGGTTCGAACTCTTCGCTTCCTCTTTTAATTTCAGCACGACCGAAACGGGAGAAGCGTCCCCGAAACCGATCGCGGCGAACAAGTCGGTCGCGCTCGAATAATTCATGCGCTTGGCGACTTTTTCGATCATGTCGCCGCGGGCGAGATCGACGCGCATATGCTCGCGCGCGAGTTCGCGTTCGACCGTCTCCTCACCGAGAACGACGTTGGCGTCTTTACGATCTTTACGAAACCACTGCTTGATCTTGTGCTTCGCACCCGACGTCCGCACGAGCGAGAGCCAGTCGAGCGACGGCCGCGAACTCTTATTCACGAGCACTTCGCAGATGTCGCCGTTACGTAACTGGTAGTCCAGCGGCACGATCTTGCCGTTCACCTTCGCACCCACGCAATGATTGCCGACGTCAGTGTGAACCTGATAGGCGAAGTCGAGCGGCGTCGCCGCGGCGGGGAGCGAGAACACGTCGCCTTTCGGCGAGAAGATGAAAACCTGATTTTCGAACAGATCGAGCTTGAGATTTTCCATGAACGCGCGCGAGTCGCGCATGTCGTTCTGCCACTCGATGAGCGAGCGCAGCCACGTCAGCTTATTCTCCACGGCGGAGTTTTTGCCGCCCTCTTTATAACGCCAGTGGGCGGCGATCCCGTACTCGCTCGTCCGGTGCATCTCGAGCGTGCGGATCTGAATCTCGAGCGGATCGCCGAGCGGCCCGACGACCGTCGTGTGCAACGACTGATACATGTTGGGCTTGGGCATCGCGATATAGTCTTTGAAACGCCCCGGTATCGGCTTCCAGATCGAGTGCACCACGCCGAGCGTACCGTAACAGTCTTTGACGCTCTCGACCACGACGCGCACGGCCATTAGATCGTAGATCGTCGAGAAATCGCGACCCTTCTTCATCTTCGAATAGATCGAATAGAAGTGTTTGGGGCGGCCGTTGACTTCGGCTTCGATACCGAGCTTCGCGAATTGCGCGCGCAGCAACGCGACGACACCCGTTACCGCCTCTTCGCGCTCGGCGCGCTTCTTCGCGACGCGCTCGGCGATATCGCGATACGCTTCGGAATCGAGATAGCGTAAGCAAAGATCTTCGAGATCCCACTTGATCTTCCAAATGCCGAGCCGGTGCGCGATCGGCGCGTAAATCTCGATCGTTTCGCGCGCGATCGTCTGTTGCTTCGCCGGCGGCAGACTCGCGAGCGTGCGCATGTTGTGCAGGCGGTCGGCGAGCTTGATGATGATAACGCGGATGTCCTTAGCCATCGCCATGAACATCTTGCGCAAGTTCTCGACTTGCGCGTCTTCCTTGGATTGATAGGGGATGCGCGTCAGCTTCGTAACGCCGTCGACGAGTTGCGCGACTTCCGGACCGAACTTCGACGCCACCTCGGCGCTCGTGACGACGGTGTCCTCGACGACGTCGTGCAGGATGGCCGCGGCGATCGTCGCGACGTCCATCTCCATGTCGGCGAGGATGCGCGCCACGGCCAGCGGGTGCGCGATGTATTCCTCGCCGGAAGCCCGCTTCTGTCCATCGTGGGCGGCGTCGGCCAACTCGTAGACGTTGCGCAAGAGCCCGGCATCGACCGCCGGGTCGTACGACTCGACTTTCGCGATTAACCCGTCGATAAGCTCGTTCGACATTTGTTGGCCTATAATGCCATAGACTCGTGACGAGTGTCCATGAGATTCGGTAACTAGAGTTTAGTAGCGCAGAAAGGCCGTGATCTCGCGACCCGCGAGGGCGGCGCGCCCGCCGAGCCCCGTCAGCTCGATTAGAAACGCGAAGCAGACGATGTGCGCGTTGAGCTTATCGAGCAAGCGCCCGGTGGCGGCCGCCGTGCCGCCCGTGGCGAGCAGATCGTCGATGACGACGACCCGGCGGCCGGGTTCGAGTGCGTCGTCGTGAATCTCGAGCGAGTTCGTGCCGTATTCGAGCGCGTACGATTCCGTATGCTTCGCGCCGGGAAGCTTCCCGGGCTTGCGCACCGGAACGAAGCCGGCGTGCAGCCGATCGGCGAGCGGCGCGCCCAACATGTAACCGCGCGCTTCGATCGCGACGACCGTATCGACGCCGCCGTCCTTAAACCGATCGTAAAATAAATCGATCGTCGCTTTATAACCGGCCGGATCTTTCAAAAGCGGAGTTATGTCGCGAAATAAAATTCCCGGAATCGGAAAATCCGGAATGGTGCGAATGAGCGGTTCGATTTCCACCGTCGCCCGGTTCGGGTCGCCTTCCTACGGCCCTGCGACGCAAGGAACCGCTCTCGGCTCTTGAACGTTCGACCGTACATGGGTTCAAGAGCGATGCCGGAGCATGGCGCCTAGCAGCCGGCCGGTTCGCACCGGGCACGTGCGCGAGCGCTTTCGGCGGCGGTTCGGGATCGCGCTCGGCGTGGCGCTGGTCATTCACATCGCGATCTTCGCGTCGCTCCCCGGGCGGACCGCGGCGCCCGCGGACGAGCGCGTGCTGACGCAGACGATCGCGCTGACGAAGCGGACCCCGCCGCCGACCCCGGCGCCTACGCCGCCGCCCTCGGTGCCGACGC
>CAXUFI010000007.1:14974-27402 GCA_964250245.1 uncultured bacterium | reverse complement strand
GAAATGCGCGAGTATCGCTTTGATGACGTCGGCATGGCTCACCACGATCACTTCTCCCCCCGGCCAAGTCATGGCGGCATGCATCAAAGCACCAACAGCCCGCGCCTGAACCGCCAGCATCGTCTCGCCGCCCGGGATACGCGCCAGGCCACGGCGGGCGCGAGCGAACCGTCCGTCAAGGTTCCGCTACCGCCGGAATAGGGCGTCGGCGTGCCGGCCGCGTCGGCATGGCGATCGAAGTAGTCGTTCGCATAGTGCGTCATGAGGTGAAAGCTCGTGATCGTAAATTGCGCGAGCGCGTAGGCGGCCCACGCCACCCAGCCGCGTTCGTAGGCCGCGATCGCGGTCCCGAACCCGCCGCCGACCAAGCCGCCGGCGAGAAACTTGGGCCGCGATAACCGGAAAAACGCTGCGACCGTTTTCACGACGCTACCGGCCATGCCGAAGAAGGCAAGTCGTAGTAGACGCGAAAATGCTTTTCGCAAGGTGGAAGATACGCGACCGGCGCTCGAAGAGCGGGCGCCGCAAACGGGCGTTACGCGGCGCCCGAAAGTTCAGTCGGTCGACCGGACGCTCGACGTGCTCGAAGCACTGGCGGCACGTCCCGGCAGCACCGGCATCAGCGAACTCTCGCTGACCGTCGGGCTGCACGTAAGTACCGTCCATCGTTTGCTCGCCACGCTCGTCGACCGCGGCTACGTCCGTCAAGATCCGGAAACGTCACGCTATCATCTGGGCTCGCGCGTGTTTACCCTCTCGAGCGCGGCCGACCTGCACCTCGATCTGCGACTCGTCGCCCGACCGTTCCTCGAACGCATGATGCGCAGTTCGGGCGAGACCGCTAATCTCGTAACGGTCTCGGGTCACGAAGTACTCTATCTCGATCAAGTCGCGAGCATGCATCTCGTGAAGATGTTTTCGGCTCCCGGCATGCACGCGCCGCTCTATTGCACGGGTACGGGAAAAGCGCTGCTCGCGTTCATGGGGGCGGCGTTTGCGGAACCGGTGCTCGCGGGCGCCCTGCGCCGGTACACCGCGCGGACGATCGTCACGCGCGGCGCGCTCGAACGCGAGCTCGAACTCATTCGACGCAACGGTTATTCGATCGATAACGAAGAGATGGAAGAAGGCGTGCGCTGCCTCGCCGTACCGGTTTACGATCGCAAGAACGCGTGCATCGGCGCGATGTCCGTCTCGGGTCCGACGTCCCGCATGACGGGCGAACGCGTGGCGAAGCTCGCGCCCGTCGCTCGCGCGATCGCGGGCGAACTCTCTCGGCAACTCGGTTTCGACACGGCGGTGCTGCCGAACGCGCAGCCAGGGAGGCCCGAGCGCTGACGAGTAGCTAGCGCCGCGATGCTCCTGGGCGCGATCGACGTCGGTACGAACTCGATTCATCTTATCGTCGTCGAGCTGGACGCGCGCTTCGGCACGTCGCGCACGCTATTCAAGGCGCGCGAGATGGTGCGCCTCGGCGGCGGCGACGCGCTCGCCCGCGGCCTGCTCGGGAAGAAAGCCATCGCGCGCGGCGTCGCCGCGATCGCCGAATTCGCGCGGCTCGCGCGGGCGCAAGGCGCGAGCGACGTGCGCGCGGTGGCGACGTCGGCCGTCCGAGAAGCCTCCAACGGCGACGAGTTCGTCGCGGCGGTGCGCGTGACGAGCGGAGTCGAGATCGAGGTGCTCGACGACGTCGAAGACGCCCGGCCCATCCATGCCGGCGGCAGCCGCGGCTTCCCGCTCGGCGACCGCGTCGCGTGTATTTTCGATATCGGCGGCGGCTCGACCGAGTTCATCGTCGGCGATGCGGACCGGCCGTATTACCTGCACAGCGTGCGGCTGGGAAGCCTGCGGCTCTATAACGAGTTCTTGGCCGGCGATCCGAGCGAGGCGGCCTATCGTGCGCTCGATCTGCATATCCGCGAGACGTTGCGCTCCTTCACCCCGCAACTCTCGGAATATCCGTTCGACGTGCTCGTGGGAACGTCGGGGACGGCGATGGGCCTCGCGCTGCTCGCGGCGGAGAATCGCGGCGTCACGCTGCAGCGCGCGCACGGCTACACGGTCCGCGTCGACGACCTCCGCGAACTGCAGCGCATTATGATGCCGCTATCGCCCGCGGAACGGCGGAAGCTGCCGGGTATGAACCCGCGGCGCAGCGACATCATCGTCGCCGGCAACGCGATCGTCATCGCGATCGCGGAGGCCCTGCACGTCGAGGAATTCGTCATCAGCGAGCGGGCGCTGCGCGAGGGGATCGTCGTCGACTTTCTCGAGCGCGACATCGCGCTCGCCCGGCGGCTCGGGGACGAGCGGACGCGCCGCTTCGATGAGGCGCACGCGCTCGCGCGGCGCTTCGGCGCGATGGGCGTTCACGAACAGCACGTCGCGTCGCTCGCCGTCGCGCTCTTCGACGGGCTCGCCGAGCGGCACCGCTTCGAACCGGCCGATCGCGACGTGCTGTTCGCCGCGGCCCTAATGCACGACGTCGGGCGGGCGATCGCCGGCAGCGCCCATCACAAGCACGGCGCGTACATCGTGCGCAACGCCGGCCTCGCGGGCTGGCGGCCGGAGGAAGTCGAGTTGCTCGCCGCCCTCGTGCGGTACCATCGCAAATCCCTGCCCAAGCCCGCGCACCCGGAGGTCGCCGCGGCCACGCCCGCGGGGCTGGCCAAGATCGAGGGTCTGGCGGCGCTCCTGCGGGTGGCCGACGGCTTGGACCGCCGCCGCTTCGGCGTGGTGGCGGGGTTGGAGGTGCGCAGTTCGGGCGATGAGTTCGCGCTCGTGCTCGACGCGCTGCAGGACGTAGCGCCGGAAATCGAGGCGGCGCGCTTTAAAGCCGACCTCTTCGAGCGCGTTTTCGGCCCCGTCCGGTTCGAGGCCGTCCTGCGGGAAATCGAAGCGCGTTAAGCTCGACGCCTTGCCTGAAGCCGCTTGAGTGCGCTATCTTGACGGCGGAACCGGCGCCGCCAGACGCCGGAAGGGACGGTATGGTAGCCTCCGGGTCGCAGACGAAGAAGATCCTGATCGTCGATGACGAGTCGGCAATTCTTCAGACGTTGCGCTTTAATTTAGAGCGTAACGGTTACGCGGTTTCGACCGCCGGCGACGGACGGACGGCCGTCGCCTTGGCGACGAGCGAACGGCCGGATCTCATCATCATGGACATCATGTTGCCCGTGCTCGACGGCATCGAGGCGTGCAAGGAGATCCGCAAGTGGAGCGGCGTCCCGATCATCATGCTCACGGCCCGCGATCAGGAAATCGATAAGGTCCTGGCGCTCGAACTCGGCGCGGACGATTACGTCACCAAACCCTTCGGGCTGCACGAGTTCCTCGCCCGGGTAAAGGCTCGGCTGCGGCGTCAGGGCGTTACCGACGGCGGCACCCACGCCGAGGCCATCTCGGCGGGCGAGATCGTGCTCGACCCCTCGCGGCAGGCGCTCGCCGTGCGCGGCCGTCAGGTGTCGCTCGCGCCGAAAGAATTCAGCTTGTTGCAAGTCCTCATGGAGAATCGCGGCCGGGTCGTCACGCGCCAAACGCTGCTCGATAAAGTGTGGGGCTACGATTTCGAGGGCGAACACCAAACGATCAGCGTTCACGTTCGCTGGCTGCGCGAAAAGGTCGAAATCGATCCCAACAATCCGCTGCACATCATAACCGTACGCAGCCGCGGCTACATGTTCAAAGAGTAAGCCATGGTGCTCGAGATCATCCTCGCGGTGGTCGCCGGAGCCGGTGGTTTCGTCTTCGGCCGCCGCCGGCGCACCGACGCCGCTGAGGGCGTGGCGAACGCCGGCGCGGCCGTCGCCGTCTCGGAGGATTCGCTCTTCGAGCAGTTGCTGCGCTCGCTCCCCGCCGGGGTCGTGATGCTCGACGAACGCGGCTACGTCCGCTCGCTCAATCCGGCCGCGGGAGCGATGTTCGAGATCGGCACGCGGGCGATCGCCGGCCGGGCCATCATCGAGGTCGTGCCCTCGTTCGAATTGGACCGTCGCGTCGGCGAAGCGCTCGCGGGCCATCCGTCCCGCGGTCGCATCTCGCTCGCGCGCCCCGCCGGCACGCGCACCCTGACCGTCGCCACGCTGCCGCTCGAGGGCAACGGCGGCGTCCTCGTGATCGCAAGCGACGAGACGCGTCTCTACGAACTCGAACAGACGCGGCGCGATTTCGTCTCCAACGTCTCGCACGAATTGCGCACGCCGCTCTCGTCCATCAGTTTGATGATCGAAACGATCCTCGAAACCGGCAGCGACGTCGAAGCGGTCGAGCTATTTCTGCCGCGCATCAAACGCGAGATCGATCGCATGGTTCAACTCGTGCACGACCTGCTCGATCTCACGCGCGCGGAGGCCGGCCGGCTGCGCTTACGGCGGGAAGCGGTCGATCTCGGCAGCGTCGCTTCGAATATCGTCAAGACGTTCGAACCGCGCGCGGCGCAGAGCCGGGTGACGTTACGGTTGGATGCGGACGCGACGCGCATCGACGGCGATCCCGATCGCCTCGCGCAAGTCCTCGTCAATCTCATCGATAACGCGCTGCGGCACACGCCGGCCGATGGTACCGTTACCGTCGCCGTTCGCGCGAGCGACGGCGGCGCGACGCTCGTCGTGCGCGACACGGGCGTCGGCATTCCGTACAACGATCTGCCGCATCTCTTCGAGCGTTTCTACGTCGTGAACCGGTCCCGGGCGCGCGAGTATTCCGGGACGGGGCTCGGACTCTCGATCGTGAAGCAGATCGTCGAAGCGCACGGCGGCATGGTGACCGCCGATTCGGATTTCGGCCTCGGCGCGACGTTCACGTGCGCGTTTCCGGTCTCGAAATCGGCGGCTCTCGCCGAACGCTGAGCGGCCCCAAGCGTCGCCAATCGAACGCGAACGCGTGCGGCTTGAGCGTGGCGAGCAGCGGCCGTTCGAAGAAGTAGGTGAGGCCGGTCGCGACCGCGAGACAAGCGCTCCAGCCGATAACGATGTACGCGAATTTCCAATGGTCGTCGGAGTGGGGATCGCGCGTCGCCGCGTGCGGGAAGTCGTGCTTCCACATCCAGATCAGCAGCAGCGTGTGCCACAGGTATAGATTGTAAGAGATGACCGAACAGAACACGAGCACCGGATTCGCGATCAGCGCGCGCAGCGGCCGCGCGGCGAAGCACGCGCAAAAGATCGCGGCGCCGGCGAGCGCGCCGAACTCGAAGCGGCCGTAAATGTCCCACGTCTCGCGGCCGCGCGGAACGTATTGCACGGCGTTACAGCTGCTCAGTACGTACCAAGCGCAGACGCCGAGCGCCACGAGGGCGGCCGTCGCGACGGCGGCGAGCGCGCCGTGGGTGCGCCAACGGCCGGCCCGACGTTGCACGTACGTCACGCCGTACGCGGCGAGCATACCGCAAGTGAAGACGTCCAGGAACGCGGGGAGTTCGCGATAGACCACTTCATCGAGCGCGCAACACCCGGCAAAATGAATGCGATACGCGAGCGCAACTGCGATCGAGCCCGCGGCTGCCGGGAGCGGAGCGTACCGGAAGAGCCATGCGAGGGCCGGAAAGACGATGTAGAACTGCACTTCGATCGCGAGACTCCAAAATACCGAATTCGTCTGTCCCAGATAATCGACGTAGAAGCTGTTGAGGAACGCGAGATGCGTCGCGAGCGCGCGCCACACGTCGTCTCGTCCGTGCAGGTAGGGCAGCGCGACGGGAATGGTGGCGACGAGAACGAGCGCGTACGAAGGGACGATCTTGAGGAAACGACGGCCGGCGAAGGTGCGCCAATCGGATTTTCCGCCGCCGTTTACGGCGCTTCGCGCGATCGGCATGAAGAGGCAGAAGCCGCTGATCGCGAAGAACAGATCGACGCCAAGGTATCCAACCCGCGGAAAGACGTCGACCGGCACGGCGACCCCGAAGACGTGGAGCGACGGCGTGTACCAAGAGAACAGCCAGGTGTGGTAACACAGCACCCAGAGGATCGCGAAGCCGCGCAAACCATCGACGACCTCGGTGCCGCTCCACGTATGTTCCCGCACGCCGCGTAATCGGCTTCGAATTGCGAATCGGCCTTCCGGCGACCGCCGCAGGAAGCTTAAGACCACCTTAACCTATTGTTAAGCAAGCGATAGCCTCGGCCTGCCACCGTAGACGCGCCCGGCCGGCGTTTGCCGCCGGCGATCGAGGAGGCTTTCTCATGTTCAGGTCCGCACGCATCGCGGCCATCGTCGCCGGAGCGGCCCTGCTCGCTCCCGGCGCTGCATCTGCCGATACGAGCATTTCGGCTGCCGGATCGACGGCGCTTCAGCCGCTCGTTACGGCCGCTGCCGAGACGTACCAGTCGCAACACTCGGACGTTAAGATCAGCGTGACGGGCGGCGGTTCCAAAACCGGGATTTCGCTCGTGGGGAATAAGGCGGTCGACCTCGGCGACTCCGATATCTTGGCCCCCGCCGGCAGCGCCACGCTCGTCGATCACAAAGTCGCGGTCGTCGGCTTTTCGGTCATCGTCAATCCTGCCTCCGGAGTGACGAACCTGACGAAGAAGCAAGTGCAAGATATTTTCAGCGGTAAGATCGCGAATTGGAAAGACGCGGGCGGCAAAGATCTCGCGATCTCGGTTATTAACCGCCCGGCGAGTTCGGGCACGCGGGCCGTCTTCGTTAAAACGCTGATGGGCGGAGCCGATCTTACCAAAGAAGCCTTGACCGAAGACGCGACGGGCACCGTCGTCCAGAAGGTCAAGCAGAGCGATGGAGCGGTCTCTTACGCCTCATTTTCCGGCACCAAAGCCGCCGGCGCGGGCGTAACGGAAGTCTCGATCGAGGGCGTCGCCGCGAGCGTCGCCAACGTTACGAGCGGCAAGTATCCGTTCTGGTCGTACGAGCACATCTACACGAACGGTCAACCCGCACCGGCCGTCATGCAATTCATCGACTACGTAACCAAGAGCAAGGATCTCATGCAAAAAACCGGTTACATTAGCGTCGGCGACATGAAAGTCAAAGAAAACGATCGTTGATCCGACATGACCGGTACGAGCGCCAATAGGGCCCACCGGGACGAGCGCGTCGCGCTCGTTTTCCTGATGGGCTCGAGCGGCGTATTCGTGATCGGCATCGTGCTCGTGCTCGGTTATCTCGCGTTCAGCGGAACGAAACTCTTCTTCCTGGACCACGTCTCGCCGTTCGCGTTCCTCCTCTCCGCAAACTTCGACGACTCGACGCATCAGTACGGGGCGGCGCCGTTCATCATCGGCTCGCTCGTCGCCACCGGCTTTGCGATCCTGGTCGGCGGCCCGCTCGGGGTGGCCGTCGGCGTGTTTTTCTCCGAACTCGCGCCGCAGCGGGTGGCGAATCTGATGAAGCCGGCGATCGAAGTACTCGTCGGGATTCCGTCGGTCGTTTACGGTTGGCTCGGGTTAACCTTACTGGTCCCGCTTATCGGCAAAACGTTCCATAGCGACGGAGACGGACTATTCGCGGCGGGCATCGTGCTGTCGATCATGATTTTGCCGACCGTCATCTCGCTCTCCGAAGACGCGTTGCGAACCGTTCCCGATGCGCTGCGCGAAGGGTCGGCGGCGCTGGGAGCGACGCGCTGGGAGACGATTTCGCGCGTTCTCGTACCGGCAGCCAGCAGCGGCATCGCGGTCGCCGTCATTCTCGGCGTCGCGCGCGCCATAGGCGAGACGCTCGCGGTGCAACTGGTTCTCGGCAACGCGAACGTTATTCCGCACTCGCTGCTCACGCCCGCGTCCGCGCTCACGTCCGAGATCGTTATGGATATGGGCGACGCTCCCGACGGCTCGCCGCTGCAGCACGCGCTCTTCTCCATGGCGTTTCTGCTGCTCTTAATCGCGATGGCGTTAATCATTATGATTCGTATCGCGCTGCGAAAGCGAACGTAGTGGCCCATGTGGCCGTAGTCCGGCGGCCGGCGGCCGAGAAGCTGGCGCTAGGAACGGCGCGCGTCCGCCGCGCGACCGACAGAGCCGCGACGTTCGCGCTTTGGGGTGCGGCGAGCGGCATCGTGCTGCTGCTCCTGATCTTCATGCTCTACCTGCTCGTCAAGGGCGCCGGCGCGATCTCGTGGCACTTCCTGACCGGCTCGCCGTCGGCGGCGACGGCCGGCGGCGGCGTCGGACCCGAGATCTACAATTCGTTTTACATCCTCTTCCTCACGCTGCTCTTTACCGTACCGATCGCCGTCGCCGCCGGCATCTACTTGCAGATTTACGCGCGGCCCGGCGCCTTTCGAACGCTCGTGCAGTTCAGCGCCGAGTCGCTCGCGACGGTCCCGTCGATCGTGATGGGGCTCTTCGGTCTGTTGATTTTCGTGCAAACTTTTCACTGGCATTTTACGGCGCTCGGCGGGGCGCTGACGCTGACGCTGCTGAATTTGCCCGCGCTGATGCGCGTGACGCAGCAGGCGCTCGAAGGAGTTCCGGGCACCCTCGCGGAGGCGTCGATGGCGCTGGGTGCGACGAAATGGCAGACGGTGCTGCGCGCCATCTTGCCGAGCGCGATCGGGCCGCTCACGACCGGCATCGTGCTCGTCTCCGGCCGTATCTTCGGCGAAACGGCGGCGCTCGTGTTCACGGCCGGCGCCTCGGTTTCGTACGGCCGCAGCGCCTACGATCCGAGTCCCTTTCACACCGCCGAAACGCTCGCGGTCCACCTGTGGTCGACGCATCGCGAAGCGCTCGTGCCCGATGCCGATACGATCGCCAACGGCTCGGCATTGGTGCTACTGGTGATGGTTCTCGTGTTCAACATCGTCGCGCGCGTCGTCGGCCGGCGCCTGACGATGTACATGACGGGAAAGGTATGATGCTCGAAACGCAGCCGCTCGGCGCCCCGGTCGCGGGGATCAAACTCAAAGTCGAAGACCTCAACGTCTACTATGGCGCGTTCCACGCCATCAAGCATGCCAATCTCGACGTGCCCGATCATCGCGTCATGGCGCTGATCGGCCCTTCGGGCTGCGGTAAGTCGACGTTCTTGCGCGCGCTAAACCGGATGCACGACCTGACGACGGGCGCTCGCGTCGAAGGGAAGGTGACGCTCGACGGCATCGACATCTACGCCCCCGAGATCGATCCGGTCGCGGTTCGAACGCGCATCGGGATGGTCTTTCAACGCCCCAATCCGTTTCCGAAGTCGATCTACGAAAACGTCGTTTACGGGCCCAAACTCCATGGCGAGAGCGATCGCAAGCGTTTGCTCGAGATCTGCGAGCGCAGCTTGCGCGCGGCGGCGCTCTGGGACGAGGCCAAGGACCGGCTCAATCGCTCGGCGCTCGACCTTTCCGGCGGCCAGCAGCAGCGCCTGTGTATCGCGCGCGTCCTCGCGGTCGAGCCCGAAATCATCCTCATGGACGAGCCGGCCTCGGCACTCGATCCGATCGCGACGTCGAAGATCGAGGACCTCATCGGCGAACTCAAGCGCGATTACACGGTCGTCATCGTAACGCACTCCATGCAGCAGGCCGCGCGCATCTCCGACTTCACGACGTTCTTCCTGCTCGGCGATCTGATCGAAGTCGGGACGACCTCGGAGATATTCACACGTCCCAAAGATAAGCGCACCGAGGATTACATCACGGGCCGCTACGGTTAGCCGGTCACGCCGCGACCGGCTAGGCCGCGAGGTTAATGCCGGCGACCCGCGCCGCGAGGATCGCGTCCTTCCACCCGTCATCCAGGAACAGATAATCGCGCGCGTACCCCTCGATGACGAAGCCGAGTTTACGCAACACGCGGCCGCTGCGTTCGTTAATCGGCTGATAACTCGTCTCGATGCGGTGCAAACGTAACTCGTCGAAGCCGAAACGGACGACGGCGCCCGCGGCCTCGGTCGCGAGCCCGCGTCCTTGCGTGGCGGCGTCGACGGAATAGCCGAGCACGGCCGACTGACTGACGCCGCGGCGGATGCTCCACAAATTGACGCTCGCGACCACGTCGTTCGCTCGTTTCTCGAACGCGAGGAAACGGACGCTCTCGCCCGCGCTCGCGGCGGCCACGCTAGCGCCGATCTCCCGTTCTTGATAGCGGAGTTCGTAGGCGTCGAGCGGAACGGCCGGCTCCCAGCGTTCGAGATGCTCGCGGTTGCGCGTGCGATAGGCTAGGAACGCCGCCGCGTGTTCGGGTGCGAGTTCTTCGAGACGTAGCCGTTCGGTCTCGAGCGGACCCCAGCGCGGCACCTTAAACCGGCGGCGACGACGGGAACGCCGCCAGGCGCAACGTTTCCTCATTGCGCGCTTTTCGGGCGTCGTACGCTTGTTGCGCTTCGCGCACCTCGCTCATATGATCTTGCGCCCAGACCGAGAGTGCGTGTAGGGGCTCCTCGACGGTCCGGCCGAGCCGCGTGACGGAATATTCCACGCGCGGCGGCATGACGCTGTAGGCGGATCGCTCGACGAGCCCGTCGCGCTCGAGATCGCGCAACGTCTGGGTCAGCATTTTCTGGGAAATGCCGGCGATCGCCCGGCGCAATTCCGTAAAGCGCACCGGAGAGCCGCGCTCGGTAAGAATAACGATCACGAGTGTCGTCCATTTGTCCGCGATCCGATCGAGCAACTCGCGCGCCGGACAAACGCCGGAATAGACTCCAAGCTCGGTATGCATTTGGTGACCGCCGTACTTTCTGGTGCTGTCTTGCAGAAGGGTGACTCGGTATGTAATAGTGACCGAGGGTCAGCATACCACGACCGGTAAAAAGATACTGCACGTCTACGGGAGATGTTAATGACTACGACAACCTTGCCCGAGCAGATTTACGCCATCGACCCCGTTCACTCGAGCGCGGAGTTCGTCGTGCGTCACCTCATGATCGCGAAGGTGCGCGGACGCTTCGCAACGCTGGCCGGTTCGATCTCGATCGCGCCCGGCAGTCACGTCCCGACGGCGGTCTCGGCAACGCTCGAGACGGCGTCGATTACGACCGGCGACCCGCAGCGGGACGGACACTTGGCTTCGCCCGATTTTTTCGACGCCGGGACGTACCCGCAAGTGCGCTTCGCGAGCACGCGGATCGACGGCGACGGTGACGCGTTCGAATTGCACGGTCACCTCACGATGCGCGACAAAACGCTACCCGTCGTGCTTAAAGCGACGTATGAGGGTGAATCGGCCGACCTGTGGGGCAACCGCCGCATCGGTTTCGAAGCGCACGGAAAGATCAGCCGCAAAGAATTCGGTTTGACGTGGAACCAGGCGCTCGAGACGGGCGGCGTCGCGATCGGCGACGACGTCAAGATCGAGCTCTCGGTCGAGGGCATCGCGCAACAGGCTTAACGGTCGGGCAGCGACGCGATTACGCCATGATTCGCTGCACCGCCGTTTCGCGGTTTTCGACGGCGGCCGCGAGCGGCACGGCGTGCGAAATCGCCAGTAGCGCGACTTCCTCGCCGCCGTAGGTTTGGCCGCCGCGCGCGATGGCCAGCGTTCCGTTACGCCACGTGCAGAGCGGCGCGGCTCGGGCGGGCAAGATGCCCGAGCCGTCGCGGTGCCGCACGATCGTATGCTCGACGCTGCCGTAAGCGACGCGTCCGAGCGAACCCGGGAAACGGGCAAGTCCGGCAAAGGCCGGAGCGCTCAGCGCGGCCGGAGAGAACGTCGCGATATCGAACAGCTGCGCCGTAGCTTGAGCGAAGGTGCGGTCCTCCATGCGAACGACGAGCGGTACGTCGGCACCTAAGGCCCGTGCGCCGAGCGCGATTTCGAGATTTCCGGGGTCGCTATTCGTGAGTACGACGAGCGCCGAAGCGTGAACGATATCGCAGAGCTCGAGAACGTCTTCGTGCGTCGCGTCGCCGGTGAGCAGATCGATTGCGTTTTTGCGCGCCAGGCGCATGAGATGCGGGTCAGGCGCGGGATCGACGACGACGACGTGCTTGCGCTCGCGTAAGAGGAGATCGATCACCGCGCTGCCGATCCGTCCCGCGCCGCAGACGACGACGTGGCCGCGACCGCGTATGCGGCGCAAGCCCGCGAGTGCCGTCCATTGCGCGCGGGTGATCGCGGAGCTGATGTAGCCGATGAAAATGCTCGTCAACATCGTACCGCCGGCCATCGCGGCGATGACCGTCAGCGTAATCGCCAGGCCGTAATGCGTGATGGACGCGTCCCCGAAACCGGCGTTCGTCGCCAATTCCGCAACGTCGAACGCGGCCGAGTTCCACGTCGAGCGAACGAAGAAGTGGAAAAAGAGTACGAGCGAACCGTATAGGAGTAGCGCGCCGAGGATCGTCGCGCGCAGGATCGGGTCGATCGCGACGAGCGAACGCGCGATGTGGGTAGCGCGCGGCGCTTCGTTCGCGCGCGCCCGACGCTTGGCTTCGGCCGCCGGACGGCGGCTAACGATCGTTCCGAAAACGATGATCTCGTCGGCCGCCGACAGGCGCGCTTCGGGCGGGGGGGGGGGGGGGGGGGGGGCCCGCC
>CAXUFI010000007.1:0-14925 GCA_964250245.1 uncultured bacterium | reverse complement strand
TCCAGAGCCGCAGGACGATGCTGAGGAAGGTGAGGAAGCCGACGAGCGTGCCGGTATCGGCTTCGGGAAAGCGTAATGCGAAAAAGCAGTTGGGATCGAGCGCGGCGCCGGCGTACGTCGAGGCCGCGTGGGCGGCCGGCGAGATGACCGAGCAGTCCGCGAGATTCTGCTCGATCTTCCGCCCGATCCTCGTTCCGAATTGACGCAACACGACGCGTATTTTCGGATTGAGCATGCGCGCGCGCAGCGCGACGGCGAGGTTCGCCTCGTCGTCGTTGGATAGGGTGAGGATCGTCGCCGCGGCCATCACGCCGGCATCGGCGAGCGCGTCGCTGTCCTCGGGTGCGCGGCCGACGACGGACGCGCCGACGCGTTCGAAGACCGCTCGACGCTCCACGGTCAGCGCCGAAACGACGCAGACTCGCGCGTCGCCGCCGGCCAGCAATTCGGCGCAGACTCGCTCGGCGAGCGCATCGTCGCCCGTGACGAGTGTGAACGCGACCGGCGGCATGGGCCGCAGTTCTCCGTCCGCGCCGCAAGTCTTACGGCGGCCGCGATTCCAGCGGCGCAAGATTAGTGCGCCGCATCTCGTAAGCAGGCGACGATGATCTGCCCCGAGGGCATCTTCGACGCGAGCGAACCCGTGTTCCGGCACGATCCCTACCCCGCGCTCGCGCGGTTACGCGAGCGAACGCCGGTCTTCTACGAACCGCGCCATAAGAAAGTCTTCTTTCTCCGGTATGCCGACATCGCGACGGCACTGCGGTCGCGTGCGTTCGGGCGCTCGCTGTCGCACGTCCTCTCGCGCGACGAACTCGGTTGGCCGCCGCCCGCTCTTCGGCCGGCCGCTTTCGATCGCTTCGAAGAGAATCATTTGCTCTCGAGCGAGCCGCCGAAACACACGCGCCTGCGCGGCCTCGTCGCGCGAGCATTTACAGCCAAACGCGTCGAAACGCTGCGCACCCGTATCGAAGAGGTAACGTCGCAGTTGCTCGACGCGATGATCGAGCAAGGCACGTTCGATCTCGTACGCGAGTTCGCGGAGCCGTTACCCGTCGCGGTGATTGCCGAGCTGCTAGGTGTCGCACCCGGCGAGCACGCGAATTTGCGTGCCTGGTCGGGCGCGATCGTCAAGCGCTACGAATTGGACTGCAGCGCCGCCGACCGGCAACGCGCCGAGGATGCCGTCATCGCGTTCGGCGCTTTGTTACGCAGTATCGTCGCCGCCCGGCGCGCCGAACCGCGCGACGACCTGATTACGGCGCTCGCCCACGTGGTCGACGGCGGCGACCGCCTGAGCGAAGACGAATTGCTCGGGACGTGCATCCTGCTGTTGAACGCCGGGCACGAAGCGACGGTGAACGGCACCACGGCGGCGGTGCTCGCGTTCATGCGCCGGCGCGACGTCTGGCAGCGCATCGTCGCCGCAGCGCACGATGGCGACGACGCGACGATCGCGCGCGCCGTCGAAGAAGTGTTGCGTTTCGATACGCCGCTGCCGCTCTTCGAGCGTTGGGTTCTCGAAGATACCGAGCTCGGCGGAACGATGCTGCCACGCGGCACGAAGGTGGCGCTCGTTTACGCGAGCGGTAATCGCGATCCGGCGAAATTCGAGCGGCCCGACGAGCTCGACGTGGATCGCGATCCCAACCCGCATCTGACGTTCGGCCTCGGTACGCATTTCTGTCTGGGAGCGCCGCTGGCGAGGCTCGAGATGCAGGTCGCGCTGCGCCTCCTCGCGCGCCGTCTGCCGGAGCTACGCCTCGTAAGCGACGCGGACGAGGTCGAGTACGGTTCCGGCTTCGTCATCCGCGGCATCACGCGGCTGGAGATGACCGCGGGTCCGCTTGCGGGATTGCCTTAGGCCGCCCGGAGAAGAAGGCGCGCCTACGGCTCGACTAAGGAGAACTTCGTGATTCATCGGCACGGTATCCCGGCGCGCGTTCGCTTCGTCGCTCTCGCTCTCGGTTCGGCGTTATTCGGCTCGTTACTGACGAGTGCCGCCTCCGGAACCGTCGAGGCGCAACCGAACATGGTGGCGGCGCGCCAATCGCTCGCCCGAGCCGTCGCCGAGTTAACGAAAGCCCCGGCGGATAAGGGCGGCCACCGGTACAATGCGATCCAGCTCGCCCAGCGCGCGATCGTCGAGGTGAATCTCGGGATTAACTACGCTAATCAGCATTGATTTCAGCACGCTCCGCTATTTAAGGTAGTCGAACAGTTTTTGCGATCGTGAAACAGCTTGCGACGAGCTCACGAAAACTAGAAGCGAAGCGTGAAGTTCTTAGGACGTTGCCTCATCGACCGTGGGTCAACGCCGTGTTTCCGGCACGAGCTTTTACGCGAGACATGGGCGGAGCATCGACGCTTCCAATGCCACCTTCCGCCAAGTCGCCTCAAAGGGGGATCAATTGACTGATGAGTTCGGCGCGCAGACCCCGTATGTCGATCATGTGGCTGCGATCACCGACGGCTTCGCCGCTATCGAATTCGCAGAGAATCCCGAGCCGCGCGTCCCGTGCCTGCTGCTTCTCGATACTTCCGGCTCGATGAGCGGCTCGCCCATAGCCGAGCTCAATACGGGTGTGCGGACGTTCAAGGACGAGCTGATGTCCGATTCGCTCGCTTCGAAGCGCGTCGAGGTCGCGATCATCACCTTCGGCTCGACGCCGAACGTTGTTCAGGACTTTGTCGGTGCCGACGCTTTCGAGCCGCCCAATCTTTGCGCCGATGGCGGCACGGCTATGGGAGCGGCTATCGAAGAGGGCCTACGACGCTTGGACGCTCGGAAGCGCATGTATCAGCAGAACGGGGTCGCGTACTATCGCCCCTGGCTTTTCCTAATAACCGACGGTTCGCCCACGGACGCCGTCTCCAACGCCGCGACTCTTGTCCGTGCGGGCGAGGCGCGAAAGGCTTTCTCGTTCTACGGCGTGGGAGCCGGCTCGGGCGTCAACTTCGGCGTGCTAAACGCCATCTGTCCTCTCGAACGACCCGCGGTTGCACTTAACGGGCTCCGTTTCCGCGAACTATTTTCGTGGCTCTCCAAGTCCATGAGCAGCGTCTCCCGCAGTGCGCCGGGAACCAGGGCCGCGCTCCCTTCGCCGACCGGCTGGATCAGCGCGCCGACGTAGCATGTGGCAGGCCATCACCGCTCGAGCGACGGGCACCTCGCATGCTGCAAGCGGGGCGCCTTGCCAGGATCGTGAGACGTTCCGACTCGTCGACGATGCGGACGGCGGGGAGGCTGCTATCGGCATCGTGTGCGACGGCGCTGGAAGCGCTCGGTTCGCTGAAGTCGGCGCTGAGATCGTTTCGAACGCGCTGCGTACTATCGCTGGCTCATACGTGTCGGCCTACGGTTCGTCCGAAATAACGCCGTTCGAGATGCGCGAGTGGATTACCGAGATCCGGCAACGCGTTAGCAGTCAGGCCGATGCACAGGAGGCGGACAGCCGCGACTTTGCCTGCACGCTCGTCTTCGTAATCGCTTCGGACGCCCATACGATCTGCGGGCAGATAGGCGATGGTGCCATCATCGTCAAGGAGGGCGAGAATCTGCGAGTTGCCCTTTGGCCGGATAATGGCGAGTACGCGAACCAGACTTTTTTCGTTACGCAGGATGACTCAGAGCATCGGCTTCAACTGATGAAGCTCGGGCCTGTAACGGACTTCGTGCTTTTTTCCGACGGACTGCAGAAGCTCGCGCTTAACGACGCCCAGAAGACTGCTCATGCCGCCTTCTTCGAGCCGCTCGTACGAACGGTACGGACTTCGGACGAGTTGGACGTGACCAAGAGCGGTCTGGAAGCATTCCTGCAGTCCGACCGGATCAACGAGCGCACCGATGACGACAAGTCCATAGTCGTTGCTTGCCGGATAGCTTGATCATTTGAAAGTGCTGGATCCAGTCGGCAAGCCGATGGAGCTGCGAACGAAGCTCGGCGAAGGAGGCGAAGGCGCCGTCTGGGCATCCCCGCTCGCAAGCAACGTCGCGATCAAGACTTATCTTAAGGCCATGCCGTCCGCGCAGGTGGACAAGCTGCAGGCGATGACGAGCATGGCCGACTCGGCGCTGCTCGCCGCAGCCGCGTGGCCGACGCGAGTCGTATACGACGCAAGCAGACAGCCCGTCGGTTTCGAGATGCCGAAGCTGTCGGGGCAGAAACCGTTTCACGACATCATCGGCACGAAGACCCGCAGGGTCGCCTTTCCGAATGCGAACTGGCGGATGCTGGTCCATGCCGCTCTGAATCTCGCTCGTGCATTCGACGGATTGCACGCCAAGAATATTGTCGTGGGCGACGTGAACTCCAACAACGTCGTCGTTCAGGACGACGCGCGCGTGCTCTTCATCGATTGCGACAGCTTTCAGATACGAACGCCGTCGCGCACCTTCCGTTGCGAGGTCGGCGTTCCGGATTACCAACCGCCGGAGTTGCAGAACGTTCCGTTCGGGAGCGCGGACCGCTCTCCGTCGCACGACAACTTCGGCATGGCCGTCATGATCTTCCAACTCCTCTTCGTCGGCAAGCACCCGTTCTCGGGGCGGTTGCCTAACCCGAGCAACGTGGCTCCGACCCCGGGCGAGAATATCGCGCAAGGCAACTACTTCTATGACGCACAGGCGCGACAGCGCGGATTGCTTCCGCCGCCGGCGTCGCTGTCGATCGGTGCCGTAACGCCTGACGTCGCGAAGCTTTTCGAGCGCGCGTTTCGCGGCCTTCCTCGTGATCGGCCGGCAGCGAAAGAATGGATCGTTGCGCTGACAGAACTCGAGCGCCGGATCACGACCTGCAAGGCGGATGCGGCTCATCGGTATCTCGCGGGAATCTCGTGTCCATGGTGCGCAATCGAACCGCAGACCAAGATGGTCTATTTCGCCGCTCCGACGCTCGTCACGGCCAGCGGCAACATCGACGAGTCGATTTGGTCTACATTTCCGAACTCCGAGGCCGAGCGTCTCTGGAGGGAGATCTCAGCCGTCCCTTCACCCAACGTTGCATTCGAGGCAATCCGCGCGGAGCGCGTTGCAGCGGTTCCGATTAGCGAGACCGCGCGAAAAAAGGGGGCTGTCTTTGTCGGAATCTTCTGCTCGATTCTCGCCGTCGCACTGATCATCTGGTGCATTCCAATGTTCCGACTGTTCGATGTTTTGGATACGATCTTCGCGGTTGGTTTTTGGATGTTCGGCCGTCCGAGCGGCGGTTCAGAACTCGTGGAACGCAAAGTTAGATTGCAAGACGCAAAAGAAGCCTTCGACCGGTCAGAGTCGGCGTGGAAGACGCTTTGTAGTGGCGGCGAATTCGAAGCGCAGCGTCAGCGATTGTCCGCAGTCCACGCCTCTACGATCGCGCAGCGTCCCTCGTATGAAGCGGATATCGCTCAGGTTCGGAGGACCGGCGAGGAAAAGGCGAAGCGCCAATATCTGGACTCGCAGTTCATCCGAGGAGCGAAAATCAGGGGGATCGGCGATAAGCTCGCAACGCGATTGGCGGCAGCGGACATCGAGACCGCACTCGACATCGACAACCGGATCTACGCCGTTTCGGGAATCGGCAATCAGAAAGCCGTCGATCTTTTCGCTTGGCGAACCATGACCGAACAACGCTTTCGATTCGAGCCGAAGATGATCGAAGGCCTGACGCGCGATGTCAGGACGAGGCACGTGCAACAGCGCACGCACGGTCGAAACGCGTTGATGAACGGAGCAACGTTGCTTCTCGAAACGGGCGTTCAGGTCGAGCGCCGCGCTCCCGAGATTCGCGCAAGAGCGATCCAGGATCGCAGGCTGCTCGACCAAGCCGAAGCGAACCTGCGTCCGTTCTCGACATTGATCTTCCGATAGAGCAATTATGATCCAACTCGGCGGTTTTCCGACCGCCTCCTTCAACGGAGGACTAACGCTCCTAGAACCCGAGCTCGAGGCGATGCTCCAAAACACCGTCGCGCCGGGGGAGACGATTTACCTCAAAGCACAGGCCTCACCGGGAGAGGCTTTCGTTATCACGCGATTCCGCGTGATAGTCTTGAAAGGCGTTAAGAAGGATGCGGCTGGTCGAGGCTACGGGCGATTCTTCGGTCTCGAAAGCATCATCCGCTTTGAGTGCCGTGGCTGGATCCGTACGGACTTTATTGCGGTAATTACCAGGGATACCGTTAACGAAATCATTCCGTCCTTCAACGTCTGGAAGTGCTCGTTCGGGACGACGTTCGCCGGCGACCTCGGGCGGGTCACGGCCGACTACGTAAAACGTCTGGAGCGATGGATCTGGGATCAGCGCCGAAGTCTGTTGCTGACCGGGCCGATACAGCCAATCATCCCCTCCGGAATCGTGCCGCATCCGGGCGAGCGCTTCTATCTCGAGGCGGCCGCGACTTACTTCGAAGAGAAGTCGTTTCGACAGTACGTCAGCGGCTCTTCAAGCGTGTCCATTCCGGTAATGCGGGGCGTGCGCATGCGGGTCGGCAGAACCAAAGGACGATCCATGACGCAATCCGTCCTTCAGGAGGACGATCGCGGCACGCTCGCCATCGGGGATCAGCGACTCGTGTTCTCGGGCAGCCGACGCAACATCTCGATAGCGCTAGGGTCCATCGCGACGGTGGAAGCCTTCAAAGACGGCTTCCTGCTTGCGACTCCGAATCAGAAGACGACGCAGTTCCGCACCGATGACGACATGCCGGGCTTGCTCCTCAAGCGGATCCTGAACATTCCGTAGATGCAAAGTATCTATGGCTAGCTTCAGCTTACGCTGCAAGGAAACGAGTTTCCGCGCAGCACGCAGCGTCCCGCGGATCAGCGGCTTCAAATTAGCTCTCGCGATCGGCATTGCTGCGATGCCCGCCTCTGCCTTCGCCGACATGCCGAATCGGGCGCTAACGCCCGGCGACGTCGCGCAGAGCGATGCAAGAATAGTCTGCCGATTCGGCGAGGCGCGACGCGAACGAGCCGTCTCCTATCGGACGCGGGACCGGGTGTATCTCGAGTACGGCATTCCTCGCGGCCAACGGAAGGGACGGTTTCGGATCGATCACCTCATTCCGCTCGAGCTGGGCGGTTCGAATCGTCCGGCTAACTTGTGGCCGCAGACTTACGCGGACTCCAAGCGTAAGGATCGCGTCGAGGGCGAGTTGCACGAGGCGGTCTGCTCGGGCGCGATGCCCCTCGACTTAGCGCAGCGGGCTATCGCGAGAGACTGGCACACCGCAGCTAACTCGCCGGTCATAAAGCCCTGAATGCTCGGTTTCAAATACGTCATCCCTCAAGACGCGCGTACATCTGCTGCTTAAGATCTAACGCATAGCACAATAAAAAAGCCTTGTGTGCGCCACCTTTACGGCACAGCGCCTCCTAAGCGACTGCGCAGCTTACGGGGACGCTATGAGCCAGGTAAATCCAACGTGTTAACCTGGCGCGGATCGTGAGCGCGAGTCAATTCAAGGCGGTCTAGACGCTAATCTTAACCTGGATTACGACAAGATACACTTAGAGAATGCACGGCGTAGAGCCGCCGCAGCTAAGGGCAACGCCCCGGCCGCCGTCGCGCTGCCACTGTTCGACCACTCTACAGTTCTTCTGCCCTTTGATCGCTTTTTGACCGATTGTAGGAGCAAGATGATCTGAGCGGCTGCTCTGCCCAAAGCGCTTTGTTGCAATAGTGTGGAAGGTTAATAAGTGCGGCGGCTTGGCTCTGGTCATGCATGGCTCAACTCTGCAAATGCTATCGCTCGTGCTAACAACGAGGACTACGTCCGGATTAGTGTGTAACTTCGACGGCCGCATAGTGGCGGGTTAGTTCTGTAAAACGAGCTCGAGGCTCTCGGGTGACATGTACCTTCGTTCGACCATCCATTCTTCGCTCTGCTCGATGAGAATCATGGTTACGATCCGTAAGGCAGATTCCCGTGACGGGAAGATACCGATTGAGCGCGTGCGCCGGCGGATTTCCTTATTGAGATGCTCGATCGGGTTCGTCGTTGCAATCTTACGGTGATGCTCTAAGGGGAAGCGCACAAACGCTAATGCATCCGCGAGCCCAGCGTCGAAAATCGCGGTGGCCTTCGTCAATGTCTTCCCAAAGAGCACGCGAAAGTCCGAAGCTGCGCGCTGGGCCGCTTCGAGAGAAACGTGCGTGAAGATCGTACGCAAGGCGGCCGTGACTTCAAGCTTGCGCGCCTGCGGTACGTGCGCGAGGATGTTCCGGTAAAAGTGCACGTGCAGCGTTGCCAGCTCGCGCCTTGCATCACCGTTGCAACCGCGGCCTTGAGCCCTTCGTGCGCGTTGCTGATAACCAGCTTGGTGCCGGAGAGTCCACGGTTACGCAGACTTCGCAGGAATGTTGTCCAGCTCTCTTTGCTCTCCGTGTCGACGACGTCGATTGCAATGACGTCCCGAAAGCCGCGGGCCGTTACGCCGTAAGCGATAACGACGGCATTGCTGACCACGGCGCCGTCGATTCTGACCTTCTCGTACAACGCGTCGAGCCAGACGTAGGGATACGGCTCGCTCAGTGCCCGCTTGCGGAACTCTTCGGCTTTGGCATCGAGCTCGGTGCAGAGCTCACTTATCTGCGACTTCGCCAGCCGTTCCACACCCAGCTGCGCGAGCACGCCTTCCATCTTGCGCGTGCTGATGCCGGCGATAAAGGCCTCTTGAATGACCGAGACCAGCGCCCGTTCGCTGCGGCGGAACTGCTCGATACCGTCGGTCGAAAGTTGCTCTTGCGGGCGCGTGGAATTTCGAGATCGAGCGATCCGGCGCGCGTGTTGAGGCCGCGCGTCCGGCTACCGTTACGGAGGTCCCGGCGCTCACTGGTCCGCTCGTGCGGATCGGCGCCGATGTGCTCATCGAATTGCGCACGGATTGCTGCGTCGTAGACCAGCGACAGCATTTCCTTGAGCACATCCTGGTCCTTGGAAGCGAGCAGCTCGGTAAAGGCCGTGCGCTGCTCGAGCGTCAAGTTCGGAATCGTCATCGGATCCTTTCGGTTGCGCTTCATGCGCAGAAATTGGACCGTCGACCGCAAGGCTCCTCACGTGAGGTGAGTTACCTGCTTTTACACACTTTGCCGGGCTCCGCCACAACGAGGCTTTCGGATACTCCATTCCGCTCCGCACTTTAAGCGGTACACGTGCTAACCGCTAGCTTTCGGATAATCGAATTCGGCTGATTAAGAGTTCTCAGCGTCGATATCTGTCAACATTGAAAAGGCCTCGAACGTTTCGCCGTCACCCGCCTCAATGTAGTGTTCTACTGTTTCAATCATCCTTCCAAGCGAATCGTAGAAATTTGCGACGATTCGAAGATCGTTGCCGGTCGCGCGGCGCAGATCAATCTCGCCGTTAAGGTGCGCCCATTTGCCTTCGGTGTAAGCGTACAACGCGTTAAACGACACACCTAGCCGTTGTTCTGCATCTGCAAGACGCTCAATAAGTGATGTCTTATCATTTCGCATATCTAGCCCTTAGATGTAGAGAGGCGGCGCCTAGCCTGTTGATGGCGCCAGCATATATATACTTAGCCTCGCGCTTTAATACATAAATATTTTGTTCCACGTCCAACACCCGTTCGAGATACGCGTCGTTCCCGAATCAACCGATCAAGTACTGTTGCTACAACTGACTCTGGTAAAGATAGCGCCTCAGCGATCGATTTCTTTGCATGCTCAGCGCCATCACTATCGAGGAAGCGGACAACGTTATCTGCAGCTACCTGTATGAATCGGTCCTGCTCGTTGGCTTCGAATTCCCGGGCTGGCTGCGCAAAAACGGGCGGCGCAACCGCTATGGGCACTGGCGTCCCATATGCACGTATACTTTCTTCTACTGCTGTTTGCAGCCGCGAAATCTCAGCTGCTCGGCGGCGGAACCAGTCCCTAGACCAGATCCGGTAGATCTTCCATCCAAACGTCTGCAAGGTACGGTCTCGCAGTCGATCCCGATCTCGTGCGGTTGGAGTTCCATGGTACGTCGCACCATCGCATTCAACTGCTAGGACGTAGTCGCCCTCTTTAGTTGGATGACATACAGCCAAGTCTAAACGGTAACCGGACGCACCGACCTGTGTGTGGACCTTGTAGCCCATGCCCGTTAATACCATGCGCACGTCGCGCTCAAATGGTGAGTCCTCGCCGCGGCCGGTAGCCTGCACAATGCCGCCGAGCTCGCCGCCAGTGCGCGCATGTGCGAGATAGGACCGCACGAGGTAGTTTCCGCCTTCGCGGCACTTTTCAGCGTCCAGGTCTCTATCGTCAATGGATGACGCGACGATCATCTCATTTTTGGCGCGAGTCACAGCTACGTTCAGGCGACGGCCACCCCCGCTACGATTCAGGGGACCAAAATTGTACGATAGCTTGCCGTCTTCATCGCGTCCGTAACCAATGCTCAGGACGATAACATCGCGCTCATCGCCTTGCACCGACTCTAGATTCTTAACGAAAACTCGTTCGCTTGAGGATCGAGAGTCTGCAAAGAACTCGGCACAATCCGGATTCGCCCGCGTTTCGATTTCCAAAGCATCTTCGATCGCTCGTTGCTGCGCCTGGCTAAAGGCGATTATGCCGAGCGTTTCCTGTGGTCGCGTGCGAGCATGTTCGATCGCAAGCTTCGCCACGTCACGCGCTTCGCCACGATTCTGGCGGGAACCACCGCGCGCGTAGCTTGACTTGGAACTGAACAGGCGGATGCCAAGCCCAGGGCGATTCGCCGGCGTCGGAAATGTAACGAGCCGGCTAGAATAGAATTCCCGATTCGAAAACGATATTAGAGACTCGTGACGACTCCGATAGTGCCACCTCAGCATACGTTGCTGAAGAACGGTTGCGCAGCGATTCAAAATAGATTCGTAGTCGGCTATTTCGCTGCTGTCCGCATCCGGTTCCTCTTCGGAATCGCTCGAAATCGCGTTATCAAAGAAGCTTGTCGGCGGAAGCTGATGCTCGTCCCCAACGACCACGACTTGCTGTCCTCGCGACAATGCTGCAATAGCATCTGCAGGTCGCATCTGGGATGCTTCATCAAAAATCACCAAGTCAAAAACTTGCCCAGGAGGCAGGTACTGGCTTACTGCCAATGGCGACATCATGATGCAGGGCTTTAGCACTTTAATAGCGTCGAATGCCTGTCGCGTCAATCGACGAATAGGCGCAACGTTACGAGACTTCGTTGCTTCGGCCATAATAACGCGAATGGATTCGTTGTAAGAGGCACCGGCCATCTTTGAACGTGCATTACTTCGGAGTTTGGCCCGAACGCGATCTGCTCCCTTAGCTACGTTCTCCTGATCAGCTTCAGCATATCGGGCACGCAATCGCTCGTGAGCTTCGCGCTCGAAAACGGCCAGTGATTCGTGAGCCATATGGGCGAAATCGACTAAGCTAGCGTCGACTACCTGCTCGAACGCGTTGCGCCATTTTGATGCGTCTAACGATGCATCGGATTGTAAAGCACTAACGAACGATGAGCAGCCATTGGCACGGAGATCGTTTAACCATCTTCGATGCTGGAGATACCGTGGTACCTCCTCAAACGCGTCAAGCTTCGTACCTAAATATTCTGGCCAGCTTGATGTCTCCTCGGGTATATCGTGAAAAATCAAACTGAGTGAGCGTTCGCAACCGACGATTCCAGATTGCGCTACACGAAGCTGCTCCGCCAAATTCAGCGCTTCGATTCGTTTCTGTTTTGAAGCGGTCGTCAAAGTAACAGCTAAGGTAGTAGGCACAGCATGATCTTTGCGCACTTCGATAAAGCGGCGAAGCCAACTTAGTGCTGATCGTAAGTCCGCTGGAGACGTTTGGACACCTTCGAACAAGCTTCCGAAGGCAACGCGCATTTTATGCGTCGGCGATGACCATTGAGCGCGCTCCGATTTTGTCGCTCGCAAGACAGCAAGCTCTTCTCGAATTTCTGCAAAGACAGCGCTCCGGTGGGCATCCAAGCGCTTGTCGAGAACTTCACGAAGATCCGTTGCGTACGACTGATTGAACCAGCGTTTCCAGAAACGGTCGTATTCGCCCAGAAATCGCTCAGCCAGACGATCGAGATCCGTATCGAAAACATCAGCCTGATACCTATCAAGCAGAGAGAGGCGGTTGCTCTCATACACGTCCCGCTCGCTTTCGTAGCGAGCGAGGGCTGCTGCGGGTTCATCGACAGAAGATCTAAGCCAATGCTCGGGAACTACTGGCGCGTCCGCTACGAGCTCGAGACATGTTGCGAGAGCTTCGACACCCTTTGCATCCAACTCGTAGCCCAGCCCAACGATGGGTTCGCTCTGCTGGCGAATACGCAAGAGGTCGAGCGCGAGCCGCCGACCGCTGACCATTGCTTCACGAGCAGAGTTGACTGCGCTTAGATCGGACACGTCTAACCGCAGCGACGACCATTTTGCGGTTGCTGGACGCCGTAGCCATTCGGGATACGCAGATAGGCGTTCAACGGATTCTCCAAGTCGCTCGCGCTCGTCAGGATTGATTCGTTCTACACCTTCAATGCGGTCCAATAAGGTGTCGGCTGCGACGGGAGATTGGCGGCCATAGAGCGTGAACGGCGTTAGGCCGGAGGCGCCAACGGGCGTGTGAAGTTCACGTCTATAGCTGTCCAATTCCAGTAGCGCGGAACTCGTGTTCCTAAATGCCCCATGCTCAAAAGTTCCATTTGATAAATCGCTATGGCGTACCGAAAGCATTGAGGCGAACCGTTTCTTGTTATCATCCCTCTGAACGGCAAGTATCGCGTCTCCTAGTCCTCGCTCGTCGAGACGATTAAAGACGACGTCTAGAGCAACTTTCTTCTCCGCAACGAACAGAACGGACTTAGCGTCTAGAAGCGCTTGGGCGATAATATTTACAATCGTTTGACTCTTACCAGTGCCTGGCGGCCCTTGAATAACTAATGAAAGCCCGCGCGCTATGGCCTCTAACGCTTCTTGTTGACTCGAGTCGGCCTCAGTGATGTATACTCGATCCGATGTTGTTGTAGCGTAATCCAGATGCGCCGGCAACGGCATTTCGATGCCATGTTGAAGCATTGCCAGAGGCTCCGGGTCACCATTTAGAGCACTGATAATGGGATGTTCGAGTACCACGCGGGCATTAGACTCGACGTCCTCAACCATTGCCATTTTTTCATAAGAAAAAAGTCCAAGATGGCAAACGTCGCTAATTGATCGCTCTGAACGGAGAGGTACAGCGTCCATTATCATTGCAGAAAAATCCGCGTACGTTATATCTTCCGCAACTTCAGAGCCAGTGTATCGAGTAGTCGGATGCCTACGTAAAAGCTCAATTAGCGTTCGATTCGGCTCTACATCCGATCCTTCGGCACGCTTGAGTTTGTAAATGTTGCCCGTGCGCAGTAGCTCGACGGGCATCAGCATCAATGGGGCGTTATAGGTTTTTCCGCTCTGATCATCTTTCCAATTTAGAAGCCCCAGCGCTATATGCAACACTTGAACGCCGCGTTCTTCCGTAAGCAACCGCGAACGCTCGAACAGCTGCTTAAGGGTCTTCAGTTGATCAGGTGTTGGTTCATTTCCGATTAGGCTGGGCAAGTCAAGCGCCCTAACGCCTGTCAGACTTGTAGTTACTGTTTGGGGTTGTAAGGCGAGCGCGATTGCGCTTTTCTCGCGAAAATTCAGGGCCGCGTTGCGCCGCGACAAATCGACGAGCTGCTGCACGATATTCTCAATGAACAGCATGCCTCGCTCGGGAATGGCGCTCGGATCCGGAAATTGCGGGTCTGCGCTCATGAACGAAGTCCAGAGTGGAGCAAGGGAAGAAGTCCTTCCAATAAATGGGTCAGTTACGCTACCGTCGATGCGTCGGCGTAGTATCGCCAGAAACCAAGCAACATTCGAGGGATCGTTCCAATTTAAGGGAGAACGCCCGGACGACGTTTCGATAAATGTAAAGACGGCGGTGTAACTCTTGGATTGCTTAAGATCTGGGAGGAACACCAACCGTGAGATCATCTTACCGCACCCAGCCACGCGCTGCCAAGCCCACCGCCGCAGAGTTACCGTCCCATCTCGAAGAGATTTGCCGACGGAAGATCAGCCAGCTGTTCCAGGCCGTCCTCGAAGCTGAGGTTGACGATGCCTTGCGAGCGGCTGCGTTGCGAACGACGATCGGCCGATTTCGAGGAGGGCTATCGAGATAGCCATGACCGCGCACGAACGATTACGTTAAACCGCGGTCCTATCGACGTCAAGCGCCCGCGGGTACGGGGGCTCGTTCAGCTCGGCGATTCTGCCCGAGCAACGCCGGCGCTTGCAAACGGTCGACGGGAGTCTGACGGAGTGGTGGCTCGACGGGCTCGCGACGTGTGACTTCGAGGGGTACGCTGCGAGCGTTTCTCGGTGCCGCGCGCCGCTCTCGGCGGCGATGTTTACGCGCACGAACAACAGCTCTTCGCGGGCCTCGCGACGTGGAGCACGGCCTCGACGATTCGGAAATGCTCTTCACGTGGGCTGACGGGGTCTACCTCGGCGCCGGCCCCGACGATGAGCGGCGCGTGTTCTTGGTCGTCGTCGGCGCCGATCAGACGACCACAAGCGTTTGCTCGCGTTGCGAGAAACCATGAGCGAGAGTGAAGCCGCCTAGAGCGACCTCTTTGCCGATCTCGCAAACCGCGGTCTACGCGCGTCGGAGCTTCTGATCGCCGACGGCGCGTACGGCACGTGGGCCGCGGCTGACAAAGCTAGACCCAAGGCCGCACAGCAGCGTTATCGGTTACACAAGATGCGCAACGTCGAAGAGAAGCTACCGGAGAAGCGTCGCCGCGACGCGCACGTTGCACTGGCGGCGATCGTGCATAGATACCAAGGCAGAGGCGGCGCGTAAACTCGAGTCGCTTGTGAAGTCTGATGTTGGGTGGGTTCCGTGGACACTTGCCCAGTGAGGGCGAAAGAGGTCCACT
>CAXUFI010000006.1:0-29281 GCA_964250245.1 uncultured bacterium | reverse complement strand
GTCGCGACGGTTCGCCCGCGGGAGCCGCCGGCGCCTACGAACTCGACGTGCTGTTCGAAGGGTTCGCGGCGGGAGTCGATGCGCAGGCCGACCGGCTCGCGAGCCTCGCCCCGTCGCTCGCCGTTCGACTCGACGAGATCGACTGGGCCGAGGCGGCCGAGAGAGACCGGCGCTTGCGTGGCGGCGGCCCGCTGCGGGTGCGCCTGACCGCACGTCCGTCGGACTTCGCAAAAACCGATCGCGACCCGCTCGAACCCTTGCTGCGAACGCTCGACGGAGCCGCCGCGAGCGCGTATCCAACGCTCGGCGTCACCTTCGTGAGCGGTTCTCCATGCGACGCGGCGCGCACGCTCGCCGCGCTCGTCAGTGCCCGTGCGACGCTCGAAGCGCAGGGCGGTTCGCTGATCGTCGAAGCGCTGGGCGCAGCCGAAGCGGGCAGCTTTGCGACCTTCGACACGTGGGGCACGCCGCCGCCGGCGTTCGGGTTGATGCGCGAGCTCAAAGCCCGTTTCGACCCGCAAGCAAGATTAAATCCAGGCTGTTTCGTCGGAGGACTCTAGTGGCGAGCGCTCGTTCCGAAATAACGCCCGAACACGATCGGTCGCTAGTCGATTTGATCTCCGATTGCGTTCACTGCGGCTTCTGCTTACCGGCCTGTCCGACGTATACGTCGTGGAGCGATGAGATGGATTCGCCGCGCGGACGTATCGATCTGATGAAGGGCCTCTCCGAAGGCAGTATCGCGCTCGACGATGCGACGGTCTCGCACTTCGATGCGTGTCTCGGCTGCATGGCGTGCTTGACCGCGTGCCCTTCGGGCGTGCAATACGATCTGCTGATCGAAGCGACGCGCGCCACGATCGAGACGACGTACGCGCGCACGCCGCTCGACAAGCTCTTTCGCAACCTCATCTTCGCGCTGTTTCCGTATCCGCAGCGCTTAAGGCTCGTGGCGCTCCCGCTGGGGCTCTATGCGAAGAGCGGCTTGCAAGCGCTCGTGCGCCGCTCGGGGCTGCTGCGTCTTTTGCCCGCGCGGCTGTCGCAACTCGAAGCACTCTCGCCGCCGCTCGCGCGGGAGCAGCAACTCAAAGCGTCCTATCCGGCGAAGACGCAGACCGCGCGCAGACGCGTCGCGATGGTCGCCGGTTGCGTGCAACGCGTATTCTTTCCGAACGTGAACGACGCGACCATCAACGTGTTGACGGCCGAAGGTTGCGACGTGCTCGTGCCCGCCTCGCAGGGCTGTTGCGGTGCGCTATCGCTGCACGGCGGCCGCGCGGCCGAAGCGAAGGAGTTCGCCCGCAAACTGATCGTCGCGTTCGAAAAGCACGACGTCGATGCGATCGTCATCAACGCGGCGGGCTGCGGTTCGACGCTCAAACAGTACGGCGAACTGTTCGCAGACGATCCGCTCATGCGCGAACGCGCGCTCGCCTTCGCGAATAAAGTCAGCGACATCAACGAGTTTTTAGGGGACCTCGAGCCGATCGCGCCGCGGCATCCCATCGCGGCGCGCGTGGCGTATCACGACGCCTGCCATCTCGCGCACGCGCAGCGCATCCGCGCGCAGCCGCGCTCGTTGTTGCAGGCGATTCCCGGGCTCGAGCTCCTCGAGGTACCGCAAGGCGAGCAGTGTTGCGGCAGCGCGGGCACCTACAATCTTTTTCAGCCCGAAAGCGCGATCGAGATCGGCGAGCGTAAAGTCACGAACGTCCTTTCGACCAAGCCCGACCTGCTAGCGAGCGCGAACCCCGGCTGTACGATCCAGATTCAGTCGTTAATGCGCAAACGGAACGTCGAATTACGCGCGGCACACCCGATCGAGATTCTCGACGCGTCGATCGCCGGACGCTCCTTCGTCTAGCCCTCGTCTGCGCATTCCAGGTCCTCAACCTGCTTCGGTAGTGACCGACGACGAACAGTGTTCCAGGTTTACTTACTGCCGGTTCTTCCTGCCCTCTGCCCGCTCGGCGCCGCCGGAACGCGACGGCCCAAGGGCGTGACCGGGGCGAGAAGAACGCAGGCACGATGCTTCACGTGATCGCTCTTATCGTCGCGGTGCCGGGCAAGCGCGACGCGCTGCTCGAGGCGTTCCGCGCCAACGTACCGGCCGTTCGAGCCGAAGCGGGCTGCCTCGCATACGCGCCGGCGATCGACACCGCGAACTTCAGCGGCACGCAAGCGCTCTTGGGCCCCGATACGTTCGTCGTGGTAGAGCGGTGGGCGAGCGCGGAGGCCTTGCTCGCGCACGAACACGCGCCGCACATGGCCGCGTATCGTGAGAAGACCAAAGATTTGGTCGTGAGCGCTTCGGTTCACGTTGTCTCGGAGACGTAGCGCGACGATCGCCGCGACCGGTCCGGGAGGCGGAGCTCGGTAGCGAATAGGACGAGAGCATCCCCGCCCGGGGACGCGCCAAGCGAAAAGCCATAATCTCGCCGACCGAATGTCCCGCACCGCTCGACGATCGACGCTTCTTGGCGATGCCGCTCGTCCGGTGCGAGGAATCGCACGAGGCCGTAATCTTTCGAGGATCGGTCGCTGGACCGGTGCCACCAAGTCGTTACTCTGGGCGGCGGGCGAGCCGGCAGGCACGACGGTGCGAAGCGGACGCGTGCCGGGGCGCGTGGTCGTAGTTCGTGCATCGAACGCAACGCGGAGCGAGCCGGTGGAGAGCTTAAGGAAGCGTTGGGCCTCCATCGCTGGCGCGTAAGCCGGTCTTCAATGCCCCCTACACGACCGATGGTTTTACTGCCAGGTTACAAAATTCAATAGTTGACAGCTGTAAAACCGATCGCTATGATGTGGCCGTACTCCTCGCTTAAAGAAGGCTCGAACATGACCACGACACATGACGGGAGCTTTACCTTCCCCGGAACGGCTCTCTCGGTCGACCGTATGGGCTACGGCGCGATGCAGCTCGCCGGTCACGGCGTCTTCGGTCCGCCGAAAGATCGCGCCGCGGCGCTTGCGGTGCTGCGCGCGGCACGTTGCGACGGGCGTAAACCATATCGACACCTCGGATTTTTACGGTCCGCACGTCACCAATCAGATCATCTGCGAGGCCCTGAGCCCGTACCCGCGCGACCTCGTCATCGCGACGAAGATCGGCGCGGTTCGACCGCCGGACGCATCATGGCAGCCTGCGAATAAGCCGGACGAACTCGTGGCTGCGGTGCACGATAACTTGAGAAATTTAAAGCTGGATGCTCTGGACATCGTGTATTACCGGCACATGGGCGCGGGACACGGCACCGAAGAGGGTTCGATCGCGGAACGGATTGCGACGCTAGCCGACCTTCGCGCAACGGGGCTCATTCGAAACATCGGCCTCAGCAACGTCACCGCAGCGCAAGTCGCCGAGGCACGCAGCATCGTCGATATCGTCAGCGTGCAAAACCTCTATAACGTCGCGAATCGTCAGGACGATCTCCTGGTCGATCAGTTGGCCGACGACGGCATCGCCTACGTTCCATTCTTTCCACTCGGCGGATTCACGCCGCTGCAATCTTCGACACTGTCGTCCGCAGCTGAGGAGGTCGGTGCTACGACGCTTCAGGTCGCGCTGGCTTGGCTATTGCAGCGCTCTCCGAACGTTCTGCTCATCCCCGGGACGTCGTCGGTCGAGCACCTCCATGAGAACGTAGCCGCTAAGGAGCTGACGCTGCCCCCCGGCGTCGTGGCGAAGCTGAACGTCATCGCCGCCGAAGCAGCACCGGTTGCTCGCTGACGAGCCACTCAGCCGCGAGCGAGTTCTCATCGCCGCCGAAGACGTCATCCGTCGTTTCGGCCCCGATAAGGCCACCGTCGTCGATGTCGCTCGCGCCTTAGGGGTGAGCCACGCATCGGTGTACCGGTTCGTCTCGAGTAAGGCGCAGCTTCGCGATCTGGTCGTCGGCCGGTGCGCCGAAGCCACGATGCCGAAGCTGCGCACGATCGCCGGAAAACCGGGACCGGCTCCAAAGCGTTTGCGGGAGCTCTTCGATGCACTTGTCGGCGGCAAGCGGCGCTGGGCCGCCGATGATCCGGAACTCTTTGCGGCGTATCGGACGCTCGCGGCTGACGCGCAGCCCGCCGCGAGCGTTCACGTCACCGAATTTCTCGGGCTCGCAGCCGGCATCATTCGAGCGGGCGTCGCAGCCGGCGCCTTCCGCAGCAAGGATCCGCTTGCAACCGCACGTGCCTTGTTGCTGGCCACATCCCGTTTTCACCACCCCACCCACGCCGCCGAATGGGCCGATCCGGCCATCGATGCCGCGTACGAAGCCGTTTGGCATCTTCTCATGGATGGCCTCGCTCGAGTGCCCGCCGCAAACAAGAAGATAAAGAGATAAGTATCACACGAACGATCCTCGAGGCCGAGCGATTTGCCGTCGGTAATCGCATTCGAACGCGAGCGCTGCGGACGGCAAGGTGCGGCAATCGCTTAAGCTCGAACCGGTACGCGACTTGTGTCACCGGCGAGGCTGCGTTTCGGCAACATTCCGATGGCGCTTACAGCCGCGTACGCGACCGATCCCGCTGCGATGTCCCCATACACGGCGGTGATACCGTAACCGAGCCGCACGAGCAGATACCCGCCGCCCGCAGCGATTGAGAGACGGGCGATGCCGCCGAGAAAAGGCCAAAGTACTCGGCCCCGGCCCTGAGCGGAGAAGTATAACATCAAGCCGATACTGACCGCACCATAGGCCGGCGCGACGATATGAAGGTACGACGTCCCCGCAGCGATTACATGAGCGTCGCGCGTGAAGATCCCGAGCCAAAGGCGCGGAAAAGCGGCAGCGCATATGCCGATCGTCTCGACGAACGTCGTCGCGACGAGGATCGCAATTACCGTAACGCGCCGCGCGCGCGCGTGATCCGCCGCGCCGGTGCTCGCGCCGACCATCGTAACGACCGCCGTTCCGAACCCGAATTGGAGCGGGATCAGGAGCCAATCGAGCCGTGAAGCGATACCGTATCCCGCGAGGGCGTCGATTCCATACGAGCCGATGGCGCCCGTGATAAGTAGAATCGTGAGGTTTGCCGCGATGGAGCCGAGCGCGGACACCGAACCGACCCCCAAGATCGTGCGCAGCGGCTCGAGCCGCAGCGGCGTTCTGCGCAGTGCCACCGCGCCGCTGCCGCGGCGGAGTTTCATCAGCATGGCGATTGCCGCAAAGCAGTAGTACGAGGTGACGGCCAGACCCGCTCCGGCAACGCCCATTCTCGGCAGCGGTCCGATACCGAAGATGAGCGCAGGCGAGAGCGGTATCACGACGACGGCGCCCGCAAGCGTAACGACCGCCGGAAACCGCACTTCGCCGGCTCCACGCAGAGCGGCCGCCAGCAGATTGACGATCCAAAGCGGGATCGAGCCCGCGAAAAACCAAGCGGAATACGTTACGGCTGCTGCAAGAGCGCCTTCCTTGCCGCCCATCGCCCGGTAGAGGTGCGGTCCCGCGATGAGTGCGCTAAGGGTGAAGATCAGCCCGAACGCGATCGCCAAGACGAGTGCGTGCATCGTCAGGCTGCGAGCCTCGTCTCGACGGCCTCCGCCCACCGCCCGAGCGATCGCCGCAGCCACGCCTCCGCCGATGCCTCCGTTGCTCATCGCCGTCATGAGAGCCGTCAACGGAAAAACGAGTGCGACCCCCGCTAATGCTTCCGTGCCGAGAAAGCTCGTCCAATAGGTCTCTGCGGCCGAGACCACGGTCTGAGCTAACAATACGCCGACGGTCGGGAACGCGAGCTTTAATAGCGTCGTCAACACCGGCCCGTCGAGAATCGCACGCGACCGTCGATCGAGCTTATTTCTTGGGTCGGTACTAGGCATAAAAACTCCCGGCTGCGACGTGAGGCGATTGCTCGCAAGCGGCGAGCGTCATGCAACCATTCTGGTAGTTTCGAACTGAAGTAACCAGACAGAAAATTTCATAGCCGGCAGAGCTCGTGCGAGTAGGCGTCCCGCAGACGCCGCCGGCAAAGCGTGCTCGCGGGCACACGAAATTGCCGAGTCTGGGGAATACATGTTCGGATATGATAAATCGACGCTCGGAGCTTGGCGATTTTCTGCGCCGGCGGCGCGCGGCTATAGAGCCGGGGATCGGTAACTTGCCGGCAGCTCGAGGCCGGCGCACGCCAGGATTGCGACGCGAAGAAGTCGCGGAGCTCGCCGGGGTCAGCGTCTCGCTTTACACCTGGCTCGAACAGGGTCGCCCCGTCTCCGTCTCAACCAAGAGCATCGATGCAATAACGGCGGCGCTTCGATGCAGCTCCGCCGAATGCGACCACGCGCGTGCGCTCGCCCGCGGTCTGACCGTAAGCCGCCACGAGCACATCTCGCCGGCGCTTCGTCGCTTCTCGGATTCGCTCCGCGAGCACCCGTTCGTCGTTATCAATCATCGCTGGGATATCGTACTTTGTAACCGGGCGGCTAAGGCAGTCATTTTCTCCCTCGTCGACGACCCTACGCGCGAGAATCTGGTACGGCTGACGTTCGGCGAGCGTGGCCGAGCCCTCAACCATGATTGGGAGACGGTCGCACTTTCCGTCGTGGAACTGCTCCGGTTCGACCTCGCCCATTACGAACAGTCGAACGAAGCTTATGCCGTCGTGGACGAGCTACGAGCGAGCGATGCGGACTTCGAACGTCTGTGGCAGGCGCACGGCGTCCGGCGTGCGCCACGTGCGCTTCGGCGATTGCAACATCCAACCGGGATGACGCTTACCTTCGATCCGATGCTGATGCCGATCGCCGATGCACCGGGTCTGCGAGCGCTGATCTTCACGCCGTGCGACGACCCGACCAGACTCGCTGTCGAAGAACTGCTCGGCGGACGGCACGCCGACAATGCTCGTGGCGCGAGCGAGCCCCGAGCTGTCGGCGGCCCACTGCCCGCGACGCGGTAGCCACTCTCGCGAAGCACGTGTAGTGGACTCGGTGGGCTGGACACCCGGATCGCTCGCGCTTGACATCTACTATACCGAACGGTATAGTAGATGTACGCGCGTCTTGCGAGAAGTCTTCCATCGTCGAATAAGGTCCTAAGTTGAACAAGACCACTTCCAGCCTCCGATCCGGCAACGTCGCCGTTGTTACGGGCGCCGCTTCGGGAATCGGTCGCGCGCTTGCGTTGGCGCTCGCCGCGCGCGGAATGAAGCTCGCGCTTGCCGATCGTAACGAAGCCGGGCTAGCGGAGACGGTCGCGCTGCTTCCGCCGAGTGTGGAAACGATGACAAGTATCTTCGACGTCAGCGAGAAAGCGGCGAACGACGCGTTGGCCGCAGAGGTTTGGCAGCGCTTCGGCCGTGTCGATGTCGTGATCAACAACGCCGGCGTCGCTATCGCGGGTTCGGTATACGAACTCAGCACCGACGAGATCGCATGGATTATGAGTATCAACTTTTGGGGCGTCGTACACGGGACCAAGGCATTCTTGCCGGGACTTGCGCTACAGAAGAGCGGCGCGATCGTCAACATCTCGAGCCTCTATGGTCTCTACGCGCCGCCGCTCAACGCCGCGTATGCAGCGAGCAAGTACGCCGTCCGTGGATTTACGGAAGCGTTGCGTGGCGAGATGAACTCGATCGATAGCGGTGTGCGAATCGTGACCGTCTATCCGGGCGGTGTGTCGACCGGCATCGCAAGAAGCGCTCGCTTCGCGGCGGCTTCGAATCGAGAGCTCGGTCGCAAACGTCAGGACTACTTCGATCGCGAAGCGCTCACGATGACGCCCGCCGCCGCTGCGGGCGTCATTACTGCCGGTCTGGACGCGGGGAAGGAGCGCATCCTGATCGGACGCGACACCTTCTTTGTCGATTTCCTCGTCCGAGCTCTCGGGGATCGCGGCGTCGCCTACCTCAACGCGTCCGTCCTCAAGCGTCTGCCGCCCGAACTGCGTGCCTAAGCGTCAGCGCTCCGTCAAGTAGGAGCCGGCTGCATCACGCTTTCGTTTTCTAACTACGCTTGACTCCGATTGTACCGAACGGTATTAGTGCGTTTATGGATTCGCGAAAGACGATCGCGGCGAAGGCGCTCTCTCTGTTCGCGGATCGCGGATACGACGCGGTCGGGGTCGCAGAAATCGTCGACGCTGCCGGACTTACGAAGCCGACGCTCTACCACTTTTTCGGAAGTAAACAGGGTCTGCTCGAAACGTTGTTTCGGGAGCACGCAGCGGTTCTCGACGACCGCGTCGCCCGAGCCACCGCATATTCGGGCGACTTACCGCGCTCTCTCGGTCAGGTCGCCGAAGCGTATACCGGTTATGCGGCCGGTTCGCCCGATGCGTATCGACTCGAGTTGGCACTCTACTTTGCGCCAAGCGGAAACCCCGCGCACGCCGTAGCTGCTTCGCACTATGCGCGGCGTCAAAAACTGCTCGAAGGCCTATTCCGTGACGCCACCGCCGACCACGGCAACCTGCGGGGTCGCGAGCGCCGCTACGCAGTCTCGTTCGTCGGCGTACTTAACAGCTTTATCGGACTGCAACTCGGCGGTCAGATTGCCCTCAGCGACCGCTTATGCCGCGAGATCGTACATCAGTTCAGTCACGGCATTTACTCGTGATTTCGGAGAACCAAGATGCCACCACCATGGACGCGAAGCGCCGTCTTTTATCATTTCTACGCCCTCGGGGCACTCGGAGCGCCGCCCCGAAACTCGTTTGCAGACGAAGTATCGGAGCGACTGACCTCGTTAAGCTCGTGGCTCGACGATCTCCAGGAACTCGGCGTCAATGCCGTGTTGCTCGGACCCGTGTTCGAATCGACGACGCACGGCTACGATGTCGCGAATTACTTTCAAGTCGATCGCCGGCTCGGCGACGCGGCGGCTCTTGTGGCGCTCGCTCGGGACTTACATTCCCGTGGCATGCGTCTCGTGCTCGACACGGTATTCAATCATACCGGGCGCGACTTCTTTGCATTCGTCGATGTGCTGCAGAACGGCGAGCAATCGACGTTTCGCGACTGGTACCATCTCGACTTTTCCCGGCAAAGCATTCACGGCGACCCGTTCTTCTATGAAGGGTGGGGCGGTCATTACGACCTCGCGAAGCTCAACCTGCGCAATCCAGCGGTTCGCGAACATCTCTTTCAAGCGCTCGATTGGTGGGTCGATACGTTCGCGGTGGATGGTCTTCGGCTCGACGTAGCCGACGAACTCGACGCGGACTTCCGGCGAGCTCTAAGCGAACATTGCCGCACGCATCACAGCGAACTGTGGCTAATGGGCGAGGCGATCGGCAGCGATTACGCCGTGCTCGCGGCCGACGGTATTGCGTCAGCGACGAATTACGAGGCGTATAAGGGGCTTTGGTCGAGCCATAACGATAAGAACTACTTCGAGATCGCGTATTCGCTCGACCGCCAATTCGGCGCCGGCGGCATCTATCGCGACCTCAATCTCTATTCGTTCGCCGATAATCACGACGTCGATCGCGTCGCGAGCAAATTAGACGAGCCGGCTCATCTCTACACGTTGTATCTTTTGCTCGCGACGATGCTGGGGATCCCGTCCATTTACTATGGCAGCGAATGGGGCATCGAGGGGCAACGCACGGCATCGTCGGATGCAGCCTTACGGCCTGCGCTCGACCCGGCGACCATGCGCGCTCGCGGCTCGCGGCCTGATCTCCGTCGAGTCATTCGGCGCTTCTTCGCGATTCGCCGGGAACGGGCTGCGCTGCAGAGCGGCGCGTACATCGGACTCCATGTCGCAGCGCAGCAGTTTGCATTCGCCCGCGGCGACGGCCGCGACGCTGTCACGATCGCGGTGAATGCATCGCCGGCCCGTGACGAGATCAAGATCGCCACTTCAGTCAGAGACGGTACCATGGTCGACGTTCTCAACGAGGGCGTCTCGTTTCCGATCGCCGGCGGATGCTGCTCGATACCGCTCGATCCGCACTGGGGGCGCATCTTAGTTCATGCCTAAGCTGCGTGGGACATCGCGTCCGGCGATGCATTCGTCGTAGACAAGCCGGCTCACAAGACGCGCGTGCCGAAAAGGGAAAAACCTAAAGAGTTCGTCCAGATCGTCCGCGATGCGCCGGATGAAGCCGCGATCGGCGCGTGGCTACATAGCCGACTCGACGACGAGACGATCGCGAACTGTAATGAGCCACTTCGCGGGCGCATGTTCCGCGCGCATCCATGCGCCCGAACGCTGCCCGAGACGACTCCGCTCGCCGAAATGTTCGATCTCGATGATGCCGAGTGTTTCCCAAAATCGGACTGAAGTGACTCGTTCGGCGGTGGCGCTTACCGCGTCGCGGCGAGTTGCAGCAGTTCCGCGACAGCGCGTCGGAGCGCAGCGTCGCACGCGTTGAGCGGCCGGTAAGCGCGAGTACGCGTACGTTTTGTTCGAGGCTTCACTCGACCGAACCGGAACGGCCGTATGTACTTCCCATTCGCTGCCTGAAGCGTGCTCCACCATTTTGAGATCAGGACGGCCTTGAAAGGGCGTCGGATGAATAGCTATACGTCGAACCAAGCGGTATTTGTCGAACCCGAGGATAGCGGCGCAGAGGGCGGAGTTGCTCGTTGCGAGCCGGGCTTCATGATCGAGCAAATCATTTCGGGCTCCGGACTGCACACTGCGAACGGCCTCGCCTTCGGTCCCGATGGACGGCTATTCGTTGCCAGCGTTGCGGGAGAGAGTATCTTCGCCGTCGATCTGGTGACCCTCGAAGTCGTAACGATCGTCGGTCCTCCCTTGGGCGAGGCCGACGACCTGGCGTTCAGTCCGGAAGGCGACATGATTTGGACCGCGTTCATGGAGGGCATCGTCCGGATCAAGGACGTCAGCGGCCAGACGAGAGATCTTGCTAGCGGCTTGCCCGGTGTCAACTCGATCGCTTTCACGCGAGACGGGAAGCGTCTCTTCGTCGGCCAGGTCTTCATGGGCGACGGCATGTGGGAGATCGATCTCGCCGGCAAGGCGGCTCCGCGACTCGTGGCTTCAAGTACCGGCGGTATCAACGCCTGTCAGATCGGACCGGACGGCATGATCTACGGCCCTTCCTGGGACCGTGGTCAAGTCGTCAGAATCAATCCTGAAACCGGCGAAACCTCGGTTCTATCCGACGGTTACAAAAAGCCCGGGGCCGTTCGGTTCGACCTTGATGATAACTTGTACGTTCTCGACGACATGACCGGTGAGCTCTTTGCGATCGATGAGGCAAGCCAGTGGAAGAAGCGGCTGATCGTGCAACTGCCGACGGCGACCGACAACTTCGTCGTCGGGAGTAACGGCTTGTTCTATGTTAGCGGCATGCCGGATAACGCCATCTATGAGGTCGATCCGAAGACGGGAACGAGCCGGATCGTGATCGCCGGCAAGCTCGGCTTCCCTCGCGGCATCGCCGTATCTGCGAGCGCTGACGGCGATGTGTTGCATGTCGCCGACACGGGTTCATACCGGGTGGTCAATCCGCGAACGCGAGAGGTTCAGGATGTCGCCCGCGCCGTGGCAACGGACTTGAAATTTCCCGCCTCAGTGAGCGTTCATGGAACACACGTTCTATTGACCGCAGAACTTTTCGGCGTCATCGAGATTTTCGACCTCGACGGCAAGATGATCCGCGGCGTCTCGGGCTTGAAGATGCCGGCGGCCGCCATCGAGTGCGATGACGGCACGATCGTCGTCACCGAACCGCTCGCCGGCCGGATCTTGCAGCTATCGGGCGACCGGAGAGACATCGTGGCGGAAGGGTTACAGCTTCCTTCCGCACTCGCGGACGCGGGAGACGGAAGCTTCTACGTGTGCGAAAGTGCGAGCGGCCGGCTTTTGCGGATCGGTTTGGAGGACCGAAACGTTACGGTCGTTGCGGAGCACCTTGGAACCGTACGAGCGATTGCGACGACCTCTGACGGTTCGATCGCTGTGCTCGATATCGACGGCGGGCGACTACTCCTGGTTGCGCCGGTGACCGAGCTGTAACGCTCGTTGCCAGCGGCTTCGCCGTCGGCCGTCTCCGCAAGCCCTATGCTAGGTCGGGGGGACTAGCCGTGGGTTCTGACGGCTCGCTATACGTCGCGGCCGATGCGGAGAACGCGCTGTATCGCGTCTATCGCAACTAGACGGTTGCAGCTCATGAGCGCAAGGCCGCGCGTCGAAGTGTCTTTCCGTGTGTGTACTTAACCGAAGACACGCGGCGCGAGCGGCCCGATCTCGGCGATCGCTTCACGAACACGGTGCTCGCCGCCGAAGCTCACGTGCAGGCCAGCACGTGTCCCGCGCTCGTGCTCGTCGGCGAACACGATTCGAGCTTGCCGCTCGCCGCAGCCCGGCTGCTCACCGACCACATCCGCAATGCGCGTGCACGTCATCACCGGCGCTCGAATCGTTTGCTCCGTCGGACGATGCTGCGGCGCTCTTCGCGGCTCGCGCATCCGAAGCATGATCCGGCAGAGGCGCTGCGGTATTCTCGGAAGCCGCCAGCGGCTGAGGCCGCGACGGCTGCGGAGCGAGGTTTACGATCGTGAATGGTGAGACTCTCGCCGGCGCGCCGGCGTGCGTTGCGGATTCGCCGCGGACCCCGGGCGCGGCCCCAACGTTCGATGCCGCCAGTCTGGAGTGCGCGTCGCGCTTAGCGGTGAGAACGATCGACACGAGCCGGAACGCCGGCTGGTCGTCGCTGCTGCTCGAGCACCACCAATTGCTGACGACGGAGCACGAATGTGAAACGCTGCCGACGTCCGATCAGACGATCGTCGTCATGACGCGAGGCGAGCAAGACATCGAAGTGTACGGCCGCGGCCGTTGGCGGCGCGCCGTCTATCGTCCCGGTACGATCGGCCTTACGCCGGGCGGCATGACGGATCGCTTGCGGCGGCAGGTGCGGGCGAGCGCGGGTCCCGCCTGTAAGCTCAACCTCTACGTATCTCGGCGACTCATCGAAGAAGCCGTCGACCATCTGGGCCGGTCGGCCGCGGCCAGAGCGCGGGCGACGGTCGCGCTCGACGGCGCAGACGGCGCGCTCGAGATGGCCGCCCGAACGTTGCTTCGCGCGCTACGCGCCGGCGCGCCGAGTCTCTATGCCGATAGCCTCGCGCATTGGCTCAGCATCCATATGCTTACATCCTTCGGCCGCAGTGCCGACACGGCATACGCCCGCGTTCGAACGGGCGGCATCCGGGACAAACGCCTGACGAGCGTCCTCGAGTACATCGAGCAGCACCTGTCCGAAGACGTGACCCTCGATCGGTTAGCACGCGAAGCCGCAGTAAGCAAATTCCACTTCTCGCGTCTATTTCGCCAAGCCACCGGATCGACGCCACACCGTTGGCTCACCGAGCGGCGCATATCGGCAGCAAAGACGTTGTTGGAGACGACGGACTTATCGATCGCCGAAGTAGCCTCGAAGTCGGGGTTCAAACGTTCGAACTTCGCGTCGTCTTTCCAACGCGAGCTCGGTATGACTCCGGGCGACTACCGGTTAGGAGTGTAACGCGGTCGCTCGCGCGAGTCCGCTTTCGTGCGCCTTTGGTCCGGAATCGTGCGAATCGCGCTTGAGACCGACGTCTGCGTCCTAAAAGCATCGCGTGATCGACGAACAGCATAGCGCTACGACGCATGACGGCTTCTGGCGCTCGAAGCCGCCGCGCCTTCTCCGCAGCGGCAGCTTCTGGATTCCGGGCGAGCGCGTCGCTTTAGACGGGCAAACGTATCAAGCGGGCCCGCTTTTCGCCGACTGGGAAGCCCCCGAAGACGTAACGCGTCCGTGGCCGCTGGTGCTCGTGCACGGCGGCGGCTACCAGGGCGCCGAGTGGCGCGATACGCCGGACGGGCGGCCGGGCTGGTCCCAACGACTCGTCGAGGCGGGCTACGTGACCGTCATCGTCGACCGGCCCGGGCACGGACGGTCGCCGTTCCACCCGGCGACGATGGGCGACATGGGCCCGCCGTTCTCGTACGAAACCGGCCGGAACGTTTACTTTCCGGCGGCTGCGAGCGGCAAGCACACGCAATGGCCGTTCGCGGCCGACGACGCGGAGGCAATGGACGGCTTCATTGCGGGCTACGGTCCGCTTCCGGCCGATCTCGCGTATTCCGAAGCGATGGAAGCGGACCGTCTCGCAAAGCTCCTCGATCGCATCGGCCCGGCGATCTTGCTGACGCATTCGGCCTCGGGTCCCGTCGGCTGGCTCGTCGCCGACCGGCGACCGCAACAGGTTAAAGCAATCGTAGCTATCGAGCCGATGGGACCGCCGTTCGCTACGATCCCGAACATCGGAAAACTTGTCTGGGGTCTTACTGCTTCGCCGCTGCGCTACGAACCCGAACCGCAATCGCCGGACGATGTCGAACGCGCCGCGCCCGGAAGCTTGAAGCTGCCTTCGCTTGCGGGTTTGCCGATCGCGGCGGTGATCGGTGAGACCTCGGCCTTTGCTCCGGCGAGCCCGCCGATCGTCGCCATGCTCGCGGCAGCGGGAGCGGCGGCCGAACTCATCCGTCTCACCGATCACGGCATTTTCGGCAACGGCCACGGACTCATCTACGAGAAGAACTCCGATCGGGCGTTACAACCCGTGCTGCAATGGCTCGCGCACGTCGAACGCACCGTGCAATCCGATCGCTGATCGTGGGCGACTCTGAAATGGCATGCCGCGCTGCAAATGTCGTGCTGTCGATCAACGGACGCGCCTACGAGCTCGCCGGCCTCGACGTCAACGTCACGCTGCTCGACGTGCTCCGCGATTACGTCGGCCTCACGGGAACCAAGAAGGGATGCGGCCTCGGGCAATGCGGCGCGTGCACGGTCCATCTCGACGGACGCCGCGTGAACGCCTGTCTCGTCTTAGCCGTCTTGGCGCAAAGACACGCAATAACCACCATCGAGGGACTCGCGAACGGCGGCGCGTTGCATCCGCTGCAAGAAGCGTTCGTCGAACACGATGCCTACCAGTGCGGCTATTGCACGCCGGGCCAAATCATGAGCGCCGCGGCGTGCATCGCCGAAGGGCACGCGCGTTCGGATGGTGAGATTCGCGAGTGGCTGAGTGGAAATCTTTGCCGGTGCGGCGCGTACGGTAATATCGTCGCCGCGGTGCGGCAGGTCGCGGAGGGGACCGCGCGATGAACCCGTTCGCGTATCTCCGCGTTACGAGCGTCGCGGAAGCGATCGCGAGCGGCGCGCGGCATCGCTCCGACGGCCGGCACGAGCCCGGCGCGGACTTCTTCGCGGGAGGCACCGACATGGTGCAGTTGATGCGCGAACATCTGCGCGCGCCCGACCGGATCGTCGACATCACGGAGCTCGCGCAGTGCGAAGGGATCGAGGTAACGTCGGATGGCGTGCGGCTCGGCGCCTTAGTACGCATGAGCGACGCGGCACGGCATCCGGCGTTGCGAGAGGGCTATACGGTCGCCGTCGAGGCGTTGCTCGCGAGCGCGTCCGCGCAGGTGCGCAATCTCGCAACGCTCGGCGGCAACGTCCTGCAGCGAACGCGCTGCGGATATTTTCGCGACGCCGGCGCTCCGTGCAACAAACGCGAGCCGGGCTCGGGCTGCCCGGCGATCGCCGGGCAGAACCGGCTGCACGCCGTGCTCGGCACGAGCGAGCAGTGCATCGCAACGTACGCTGGGGATTTCGCGAACGCACTCGTGGCGCTCGACGCCCGGGTCGGCATCGCCGGGAAGGACGGCCACCGATCGGTACCGATCGCCGAACTGCATCGCGAACCGGCCGCTACGCCTTGGATCGAGACGCAGCTCGCTCCGGGCGAGCTCATCACGCACTTCGATCTGCCGGCGCGGCCGCCGTCATGGCGCTCGCACTATCTGAAAGTGCGCGATCGAACGAGCTACGAATGGGCGCTCGCGTCGGCGGCGGTCGCGCTCGATCTGGACGGTACGACCGTGCGCGACGCCCGCATCGCCGTCGCAGGGGTCGCAACCACGCCGTGGCGCCTGCCGAAGGTCGAGGCGCTTTTGCGCGGCCGGCCGTTGACCGCACAGCTCGTGCGTTTCGCAGGGGCCCTCGCCGGCGACGGTGCCGTCACGCGCGAACACAACCGCTACAAAGCGGGTCTCCTCGAGCGCACCGTCACCCGCGCGCTCGAAGAAGCGGGCGGGCTCGCATGAGCGTCGTCGGCAAACCGCTTCGCCGCGTCGACGGTCCGGCGAAGGTTACCGGTTCTGCGAAGTACGCGGCCGAGTTTCATCCCGACGGCTTGGTCTATGCCGCAGCGGCGGATAGTACGATTGCCGCGGGCCGCATCGCAGCGCTCGATACGGCCGCCGCCGAGCGCGCGCCCGGCGTCCTTCTGGTGCTCACGCATCGCAACGCCGACCGTCTGCCGTACGACGCGCCGCAAGAACGGCCCGCCGTCGATCCCGTGTCCGGCGATCAGCTTCGCGTACTGGACGGACCCGAGATAAAGTTCAGCGGTCAACCGATCGCCGTGGTCGTCGCGCGCACGCAGAGTCAAGCCGAGTACGCGGCTTCGCTCGTTCGCGCGACATACGAAACGGAAGCCGGCGCTCGGACGCGCTTCGATTCCGCTCTCGCTCGTCCGACGTCGGCCGCCGCTGCGAAGAAGCAGCGCGGTCCCGAGAGCCGGCTCGGCGATGCGGACGCCGCGCTGCTGCGCGCCCCGGTACGCGTCGAAGCGCGTTACCGGCAGGCGCGCGAGCAGCATCATCCGATGGAACTTCACGCGACGATCGCCGAGTGGAAAGGCGACGAACTGACGCTCTGGAGCAAGACGCAGTGGGTGGGCAACGAGCGTGACGAAGTCGCCCGCCGCTTCGGCATCCCGCCGGAGAACGTGCGCGTCATCAACCCGTTCGTCGGCGGTGCGTTCGGTTCTGCGCTGCGCACGTGGCCGCACGTGACGCTCGCCGTAATGGCGGCGCGGCGCGCCGGCAAGCCCGTGCGGCTCGAACTGAGTCGCCGTCAGATGGTCACCTACGTCGGCGCGCGCGGGGCGACCGGCCAACGCGTCGTGCTCGGCGCGGAGCACGACGGCACGCTGCTCGCGATCGTTCACGAGGTCGTCGGGCAGACGTCCGTTTACGAGGAATTTGCGGAGCCCGCGCTCTCTCCGGCCCGGACGACCTACAAGTGTCCCAATATTTCGACGCGGTACGATCTCGTCGCGATGAACGTCAACACGCCGTGCCCGATGCGCGGGCCCGGCTGGGCGGCCGGGCTCATCGGCTTGGAGATCGCGCTCGACGAACTCGCCGAGCGGCTCGCGCTCGATCCCATCGAACTGCGGCTACGCAACTACGCCGAACGCGATCCGCAGCGAAATCTTCCGTGGACGTCCAAACGGCTGCGCGAATGCTACGCGCACGGCGCCGAGCGCTTCGGCTGGCGCGAGCGCCCGCGCGAACCGAGGTCGATGCGCGACGGCGGCCGGCTCGTCGGTTATGGGATGGCGACGGCGATCTACACGGCAGCGCGGTATCCGACGTCTGCAAGTGCCACGCTGTTCGCCGACGGTCACGCGGAGATACGCTGTGCGACGACCGACATGGGCCCCGGCACCTATACCTCGGCCACCCAAGTCGCCGCCGACGCGCTCGACCTCCCGTTCGAGCACGTCCGCTTCGAACTCGGCGATTCGACGTTCCCGGAGGCGAAAGAGCACGGCGGTTCGACGACGATGTCGAGCGTCGGACCTGCGGTGCAGGCAGCGTGCGCCGCACTCGACGTAAAAATAGCGACGCTCGCGCGAGGGCAGCGCGGTGCGAGGCGCGATCGCGTCGCTGTGCTGCGGACGGCGGGCCTGGAACGGATATCCGCCGAGGCGGAAGCCGCCCCGGACGGGATCGAGCAGAAATACGCGATGAACGGCTTCGGTGCGGTATTCGCCGAGGTCCGAGTCGACCCGGATCTCTGTACCATCGCGGTTCCGCGGCTGATCGGTGCCTACGACGCGGGCCGGATCGTCAACCCGCGCCTCGCGCATAGCCAGTGCATCGGCGCCATGGTCGGGGGCATCGGGATGGCGCTGCTCGAGGAGACGGAATGGGACGAGTCGCTCGGCCGCGCCGCCAACGGCACGATCGCGGAGTACCTCGTTCCCGTCAACGCCGACATCCACGAACTCGACGCGATCTTCATCGACGGCTTCGACGCGATTTTAAGTCCGCTCGGAACCAAAGGCATTGCGGAACTCGGTTTGTGCGGCGTGGCGCCCGCGATTGCGAACGCCGTGTGGCACGCCACGGGGAAGCGGATGCGCGAACTGCCGATCACCCCCGACCGTTTGTTTATGGCTAAAGGATAACTTCACGACATGCGCCTCGAGACCATCGCCCCGGAGCGGCTCTCGCCCGAGCAGAAAGCGCTCTACGACCGCAACCGCGAGCAGATCGCGCACGGCTTTACATCGTTTAAGACGGTGCGCGACGACGGCGCGCTGCTCGGGCCGTGGGGCGTCTTCTTACACGAACCGAGCGTCGGCCAAGCGCATTACGATGAGATCGCGGCGATTAGCGCGCTCAAGCGCTTATCGGAGCCGGCCAAGCAGATCGCGATTCTCGTGACGGGTGCTCGCTACAAAGCGGCCTACGAACTGTACGCCCATGCGGCGATTGCGGCGAGCGAGGGTCTCGACCCGGCGAAGATCGCGACGATCGCGGCCGGGCAACGCCCGACGAATCTCACGCGCGACGAGGCCATGGCCTACGACGTGGCGAGCGCGTTGGTCGCGGGCGGTGTTGTGAGCGACGCGACCTACGCCGCCGCGCGCGAAACGTTCGGTGAGCCCGGCCTCATCGAACTCGTGCTGTGGGTTGCGACCTACGCACAGGTTTCGATCGTGCTCAACGCGTTCAACGTGCCGAGCGAAGCGTAACGCGGAGCATGCCGGCGATAACCGTTTGCGTCACGTATGCCGGTAACGAATCTACCGCGTTCGACCGCGAGTACTGGACCGACGTTCACCTGCCGCTCGTGCGCGAGTGTTGGGGACCGTACGGTCTCGTCAGCGCCGCCGGCTTTTTCCCGGCAGAAGACGGGAGCGGCTTCGTCGCGATCTGCCCGTGTGTCTTTCGAGACGAGGCGGCGATGAAGGCCGCGTTCGGCGCGGCCGAAACGAGCCGCGTGATGGCCGACGTCGTCAACTTTACCGCCGTCGAGCCGGAGCAAAGTGTGCTCCAACCGCTCAAAGATACGCGTCACGACTGAACGACCCGACAAATCCGGAAGTCGTGAACGCACTCGTCGCGTCCGACGCAACGTACGTTTCACTCAACTTCGAGAACGCCGAATTAAAACGAATCATGCCTTGGGCCGGAACGGCCACGGGCCCGGAGGCCATCTCGAGCACATATAGCCGTGTGGGGCGATATTGGAAGAACGAAGGGTTTGAGATCGGCGAACTCTTCGGCGCAGGTGAGAACGTTGCGGTGTTCGGCCGGTTCACCTATCGCTCGACGACCGTTGGAAAAGTCGTCACGTCGCCGTTCGCTATTTTTGCAAGAGTTAAGGACGGTAAAATTGCTTACATGCAATTTATGGAGGACACGTTCGGAACGGCTTCGACGTTCCGAACGGGCGGCACGTGGACGATGCGCAGCGATCCCGACGGTGCGGAAATCGAGATCTAGCCGTCGCGAGACGTGCGAGCGCGCTTCGCGCTCGCCGCAGCTTCGACGTATTGCGGAACGTTCCAATAGAACGGCCGAAAGTCGGTGATCTTGCCCTCCTTGACGGTGACGATCTGTACCATGGGCAGACTGATCGTTTCGCCCGTCCCCCGCGTGCGCGTCGTCAGGGTGCAGACGGTCACGACCGTGTCGCCCGCTTCGTAGAAAACCGGCGCCGACGCATCGACGCTTTCGAAGATGGCGCTCATCGCGTCGGCCCACGAGCGATACCCGTCGTGCCCGACGTACGTTCCGCCGAACGGCAGATCGGGCGACTGATGCAGCGTGACGTTTTCGTCGAGCGTCGCAGCCATCGCGGCGAAGCCGGCTCCGCCCGGCGTTCCGCCGGTCGCCATAAACGCCCGCTCCGCTTCATAGAACGCTTCCAGAACTTCTCGCGGTGAGGTTCGCGGCATATTGGCTCCCGATCGTGCAGGCGCACTACCGAGAGTGCGGTCGGCAAGCGCTTCGACAGGGTGGGTCGAGCGCCGTAATGCTATCGCATAATGCCTCAAAATCCAAGACGAAGAAGTCGTTTATGGTGGAAGGCTTGGTTGCGCAAGTGCGAACTTCAGCAAGAGTCCAACGAAGACGCGCAAGCGATGTGTTGGTATGACGGCGGCCTCCTGGGGTGCGCTCGTCGATCGAAGCACTTCGTAGTCTACGGCTTGGGACGAACGATTGCGCGCGTGAGTTGCTCGGCGAGAGCCGCCGGTGCGGGCCAGGCGATGGTGTCCTTGTTGATGCGCAGCGACACGACGCCGTGCAGTGCGATCCACAGCAGAAGGCCCGTGCGATCGGCGTCGGCGACCGGTTCCGCGAGTCGCGCCGCGACGAGTTCATTTACGAGTTCGATCGTGCGGTCAAGCATCGGTTGACCGAGCGGTGCGACTTCGGGCGCGTCGACGCGCGGCACCGCGCGACCCTCGTAGAGCACCTTGTAATGTCCCGGGTTGTCGATGCCGTAGCACACGTAGGCGAGCGATCGCGCCAGGAGGCGCTCCCATGGACCTGCGCCCGGAGCTGCGTTTTCGGCTGCATCTCGGGCGGCGGCGAGTTCTGCGAAGAGCCGCGCCAAGACTGCGACGACGATCTCGTCTTTATCGGCGAAATGCAAATACACCGACGTCGGTGCGATCCCGGCTTCTTTTGCGACTGCGCGGATCGACAGCGCTTCGCGTTCACCGAGCATGGCGAGTAGTCGGGTCGCCGCTTCGATGATCTCGATGCGTAACCGGTCGCCGCCGCCTCGCGGGTTTCGAACTCGGACCATAATGCGGTGATTTCTCGAAACTCCGGCGTTTTCCGCAACATGTAAGTTTACATGCGTGAGTGTACAGGTATACTGTCAACGTGGAATGGCGAGGCATGCTCCGCGACAGAGTGGCAATCGTAACCGGCGCCAGCGGCGGTATCGGCCGGGCCGTAGCGCGCCGGCTCGCCCTCGACGGGCGGCCGTCGTCGTGCACTACAACTCGCGGCGCGAGCCGGCTGCGGAGCTTGCCGCAGAACTCGGGCATCTCGGTCGGCGGGCGATCGTTGCCGGAGGCGATCTGACGCGGCCGGACGAGGTGACGGACGTTTTCAACGCCGCGGTCGACGCCTTCGGCGGCGTCGACATCGTCGTCGCGAATGCCGGCGTTTCGGCCGAGCCGACGCCGCTGGCTCTCGTTTCCGACGAGGTTTTCGAACGGGTGATCAACGGCAACACGCGCGGCACGTTCTACGTGTTGCGAGAAGCGGCGCGACGCGTTCGCGACGACGGTCGAATCATCATCGTCGGATCGTCGACGACCGCGCACCCGGCCGCGGGCTTCGGTGCGTACGCGGCGAGCAAAGCGCTAGCGACGACGCCCGCTGGTTGTCGGGCCAAATACTGGTCGCCAACGGTGCTGCAACCGTTTAGGAGGTTAACAATGAATACCGATCACGATCGCCTCGCAGGCACAGTCGCGCTCATCACCGGAGCCGGCAGCGGCATTGGTGAAGCGGCGGCTCGGGAACTCGCTCGCTTGGGCGCGAGCGTCGTCGTCGTCGCGCGCAAGCGCGAAGAGCTGGAGCGCGTCGTTCGCTCGATCGAGGCCGGCGGCGGCAAAGCCGAGATGTGCCCGCTCGACGTTACCGACGACGGCGCGGGCCGGCGCATGGTGGAGGTTGCGGTGGAACGGTTCGGCCGGCTCGATTACGCGGTCAACAACGCCGGAACCACCGGTCGCGGCGCGTTCCTCGATGTCAAGGTCGAAGACTTCGATCGAACCATGAGCACGAACGTGCGCGCCGTTTTCCTCGCGATGCAAGCGGAGATTCCGGCGATCTTACGCAGCGGCGGCGGTGCGATCGTCAACACGGCGAGCGTCGGCGGTCTCGTCGGCGTTCCAAAGCTGGCCTCGTACGTCGCGAGCAAGCACGCCATCGTCGGCCTGACTAAAAGTGTGGCGCTCGAGTATGCGACGCAGGCACTGCGCGTCAACGCGATCGCGCCCGGCGGCACCGAGACGGCCATGATCTCCAGCGGCACGCAAGAACAGAAAGAGACGCTCGCGAGTTACTCCGCGATGAAACGCCTTGCCGATCCGCTCGAGATCGCGCGCGGTATCGTTTACCTGTTGGCGGACGCGACGTTCACGACGGGAACGGTGTTGGCAGCCGACGGCGGTCAGTCGGCTTCGTAATCCAGTGACGAAGTCTAAGCGGCCGTCTTGAAACCCGTAGTTGCCTCGACAGCACGGGCGAGCATCTCCGGATCCGAGAACCCCTGGTTATCCAGACGCGGAGTATACGGTTCCTCAAGTCTCGCTATCTCATCGGCGTTCAGGCTAATCGACAGGGCACCGATCGCATCATCGATATGCGTCGTCTTAAGCGCGCCCACGATGGGTGCGGCGACGACACTTTTTGCATGCAACCAAGCTAGGGCAACTTTTGCCCGGCTGACGCCACGTTCCAGCGCGATTGCGCCCACAGCTTCGACGATCTTCTCATCACTGTGCAGAGTCGCCGCATCAGCTACAGCGTAAGCCGCCTCGATTTGCGAACGAGGAGTCTGCGCGTCCCAGGGCCGCGCCAAGCGGCCTCGCGCGAGTGGACTATAGACGACCGTCTGCACGCCTGCATCGGCACAGAGCGGCAACATTTCGCGTTCTTCCTCGCGAGCGAGGAGGTTGTAAGTATCTTGCATCGACACGAAGCGCGTCCAGCCGTTGGCTTCCTGCAAATGAAGCGCTTTGCTAAACTCCCATGCTTTCATCGACGAGGCTCCGAGATAGCGAACCTTGCCGGCCTTCACCAGATCGTGCAACGCTTCGAGCGTCTCTTCCCACGGCGTTCTTTGATCGCGGCGGTGGATCTGATACAGGTCGATGTACTCGGTGCCGAGCCGCTTAAGGCTACGATCTATTTCGGCCATGATCGCCTTACGAGATAGGCCGATAGCGTTCGGGCCGTCGTGCGTCGCTGCCGACACCTTGGAAGCGATGACGACACTGTCGCGATCTGCGTACTCTTTAAGCGCCTTGCCGACGATCTCTTCACTGCTACCGTTGGAATACATATTCGCCGTGTCGAAGAAGTTGATACCACGTTCGCACGCATGGCGGATTAGCGAACGGCTCGTATCCTCATCGAGCGACCACTGGGGATATCCACGTTGCGGATCGCCAAAACCCATGCAGCCGATGCAGATCGCCGAAACATCGAGACCTGTACGACCGAGTTTACTATATTGCATATCGTCTCCGCGAATGATAAAAGGGGGTAACTCTCCGCTTTGCAAACATAATACCGGAGACATCTCCGCTTAGTCAAGGGGTCCATGGTCGCCAACGAATCTTTGCGAGCCGATGCACTGGCGAACCGCAACCGAATCATCGACGTCGCGCGAGATACGCTAGCGAAGGATGCGAAAGCATCCATGAATTCGATCGCGAAAGCCGCTGGAGTCGGCGCCGGCACGTTATACCGTCATTTCCCCACGCGCGAATCGTTGGTGCTCGGCGTCTATCGGAGCGAAATCGGTAACCTCGTTGCGCTAGCGCCCTCGCTGCTCGATAGGTATCCGCCGCTTCGCGCCTTCGCCTTATGGTGTGATCGACTCGCGCAATTCGGTCGCATGAAGTACGGCGTGGCTGACATCGTTCACGCCGCCGCAACGGATCAGGACCTTCAAGAATCCTACCGTCCCCTGCTAGAGGCGATTCGCCGATTGATGAGAGCTTGTGAAGATTCAGGCGAGATACGCCACGGAACCGATCCCGAGGATTTTCTGGTTCTCGTCGGGCTTCTGTGGCGCATCCCTCCGGATGCGGCGGGCAGAGCGCAGGTGAAAAGGATATTAGCGCTGGCGTTCCGCGGCTTGGGTGCCGCTGAATCGTCGGCTTCGAGCGACGCGTCGCAGTAACCCGGCGGCGCCGCCTTCGCCTTCTTGATCGATACGGCGCGCTTTGGGCACTGCTGGTGGTCCCCGGCCCGAGCTCGGCCGCCCCGAGCTTCGCTGAGACGAAGTATATTTTAACCTAAGCGTGACGCGCTAGCGACTCGCGTGCCTCAATGACGGTTCCGGTTTAAGAATGCGTGCTTTGGCTGTGGCGATAACGCCGACACGGAGGGCCGGGCCACCCGACACTCTTCACAAATACATGCCTACTTAACAATCACGTACGCGCCTTGCGAGCCCGGCGTGGTTAGCGATCTTACCGTTGCGTTGCGCCATCGTTCGCTAAGTGAGCGGTGAGGGAGCGAATGCGCGCGGCGACGTCGGCTATGCGAAGACGAAGCTGCACGACGGCCGCTTTAGCCGTGCCGACGTCCGTAGCCGCAAGATCGGCCGAATGTCGCGCGATCGTGACATTCTGTTCGGCATCGTCGGCCATCTTCATCGCGACCATCCGATTTTGGTTCTGTTGGAGGCTGACGCCCGACATGTCCATAGCCGCATTCGCGGCCACACGTGCCTGCCGCGCTGATGCCGTAAGGCGCTGCGCTTTGGTCTGGGCCGTATCGAGCAGCGCGGCTGCGGTATCGATCGCGATTTGTGCCTTGGCGAGCTCCAAGCTATCGAGAGCCGAGATCGCATTATCGTCCTTTAACTCTGCATTACCAGAGACGCGGTCGGCGGCCAGCCGATTACGTCCCACGCTTGCGGAGAGCGCAACCAACGATGCGTTGACGACGAGCGCGCTCGATCTAACAAAACGCACTTCGATGATTATCCCATCGCGTGTCATCGTCGTAAGCGTGTAGCCGTCGGCCGTGCGTCTCGCATGGAAGGCGCCGAAAGATAAGGTGGTCCCGGAGCTACTCGAATACGTTTGAACCCGCGATTGGCCGCCCGCCGCGGTCGCAGACGGCACGACCGCTTCCATGTAGCCGCTGACGTTGGCGCCGGATTCGTTCAAAGAGAGATATTGAACCGAGACTCCCGGGCGGTAGGCGAGATAGTACGGTCCCGCTGTGTCCGCTCCGGCAGCAATCCTGCACCACAAAGCCGCCGCTATGCCGAAAGCTGCGGTCGCCGATCCCTTTGTATAGTGCATGTGATCCTTGCTTTAGTGAGCCCTACAAATGCTATCGTCCTCAGATAAGCTTCCCGTGGGGCTGCAAAGCACCTAAGTACACCTTGTGCGTTAGGTCACTAGGCGGCCTCGCAACGTGTTACAGCCTTCGTGCTCGATGGTGGTGGCCGTTCCGACGCAGGCTCGGAAGGACGCCACTCTTATGAATAGTCGTTTTTCGCCCATTTCTCGGGCCATGCTTTCGCGACGCCGGGGGAGGGGTGCTAAAGAGTAGCTCGATATTTTGGAAAGGCCGGGTGCGACGGCGCCCGAGAGCCTTCGAGGTCCGGCATCGGCGCGCGGCCGGACGCTGCGGCGGCGCCGGAGATCCGACTGCAGCGCACGAGCGAGTTGCCGTGAACGAGGAACCCGTTCACCACACCGAATGCGACTTTAAAGACACGCGCGACATTACAAGTTGACGCTAAACGACGCCGCTCGGCTCGGGCTGCAGGAACCCCGCGAGACTCAAGTTTTTGAAGGATGGCGCGTTGATCGGCAAGGCATCTCAAGCCCGTTGCTGCCGGAGCGCCGGAACGTCGAAGCCCGTGCGCTGTAACATTTCAAAATCCGCAGCGTCCTCGCGGCCTTCAGTCGTCAGGTACGCGCCTAAGATCAGGCCACTCGCGCCGCTGCGCATGCCGAGATCCTGCAGCCCGGCGAGCGTCACTTCGCGGCCGCCGGCGAGTCGCACGAGCGCGGACGGAAGCGCGAGGCGCGCCATCGCGACGAAGCGCAGCGCTTCGGCCGGTTCGATCACGGAACGCTCGCCAAGGGGCGTGCCCGGCCGCGGGTTCAAAAAGTTGATCGGCACTTCCACCGGCCCGAGTTCTTGCAGCGCGCAGAGAAAGTCGATGCGGTCGGCGACCGTTTCGCCCATGCCGATGATGCCGCCGCTGCAAAGATGGAGGCCGAAGTCGCGCACGAGCGTGCAGGTCTGCCAGCGTTCGTCGAACGTGTGCGTCGAACAGATCGCCGGAAAATATCGCCGCGACGTCTCTAAGTTGTGATTGACCTTATCCACGCCGGCTGCCACGAGCGCCGCGCAGTGTTCGGCGCGCAGAATGCCGAGCGAAACCGCGACGGACATGGCGGGCAGTTCCGCTTTGATCTGCATCGTCGCCGCGCAGACGCGTTCGAGCAGTGCCGGCGAGGGACCGCGCACCGCGACGACGATGCAAAACTCCGCCGCACCGCGATCGCGTGCGGCGCGGGCAGCCGCGACGAAGTCGGCCGCCGGACGCAGCGGTGCGGGCGCGACGTCGGTCGCGAAGCGCGCGCTCTGCGAGCAAAAGTGACAATCTTCGGAGCACCCGCCCTTTTTTGCATTGAAGAGCACTTCGACCGCCGCGTCGTTGCCGTATGCTCGCAAACGGACGTCGTTCGCGAGGACGAGCAGATCGGCCACGTCTTCCCGCGGCATAGCCGCAAGCGCTTCCAATGCCGCGCGGTCGACCGGCTCGCCGCGGTCGAGCACGGAGCGGCGGGCGGCGGCGACGGCGGCATGCATGAGTCGATCTTTTTATGGAGGGAGGCGGAAAACCCTCAGCGCTATCGAGTTCTTCTGTTGACTCGAAACGCTTCAACGCTCTTCAGTCGCGCAGCTAACCGGACGGCGAACACGACTGCTACTGTCCGACGAACGCCGAGGAGCAGAAATTGGAGAGCCGTAGGTGATCCCGAAATGGACCCTAATGAGGAGCGCCGGAAGCTCGTAGAACTTCCGAAAGGTTCGAAGTTCGCGCAGCCGCAAGCGGCAGCGTCAACCGGCTCGGCCGTTCCGCATCGTGGAAGACCTCTATGTGCGAGATGCGCGCCTCTGAAATGTGTTCGTACCCTAATCGTCCGCCTGTGTTGAAGTTCTTCTGGTAGTTCGGTGAGTTGAGAGGAGCGATCGTCAGTCGAAGACGCGCACCGGCCGGGATACGCCTTGCCAGCCAGTTGAATTCGAACGGTATCCGCACGACCTGCCCTGTCTTAAGAAGTTCCTCTTTAAACTGACTATTCCGGAACCGCGCACGACGAACGTCTTCTCCCAACTTGACGGTAGAGCCGTCGGGCATGACCATCAGCGTCTGTGCCCACAGATCGAAATCGGGTGTATCTGCCGAGCACTCCAGCGTCAACCCAATGTGCCCCGCGATCTCCGTATCCTGGGCGAACGGCTCGGAATGAAACGTCACTGCCCGCTTTTGGTAGGCCCGGAACTGACTCGTTAAATCCTCGTTTGCGGCATAGTTGGCCACCTCGACTTCCGGCAGCTCGCGAGGGTCGCTTACGATATCGGCCGGCGGCTCCTTGACGTTGGGTTTAAGCGTGAGCCGTCCCGAGTGAAATACATCGTGCGGTGTCCCTGTCGAATCGGACAGAAAGAGCGTCAGCTGCTTCCCGGAGGACGCCGCGTCCAAGGATTTCGCAAACCGCCATTCGTCGGCACCCAGCATAAAGTAGGCGACGCTGTCGTGCAGTAGCGTCGGGGACGCTCCGCGCCCTAGCACAGAATCGTACCAGTCGGCGTGCAGCCTTTGCATGTCGATAACCGCCGCGTCCGGGATGGAAACCCCTTCGACCATCTTGGTTGGCTCCTGAGTAGCGAAATGATCCCAAGGTCCGATCACCAGATGGAGACGGGCAACTGCGCCGGCAGGCGCATGTGCGACGAAATTACGGTAATAGTGCAGCGTTCCTGATTGGTCATCATCATAATAGCCGGTGACCGTAAGAACGGGGAAGTTCATACGCGAATAGCTGGCCGCCGTTGGTTCGGCTGCGAGATTGAATGCGGCATCGCCTACGTGATTGAGCCACATTTTCATCATCGATACCCGTTCTCCGCGCTCATCGAGCATCCACCAGTCGTCCGCCGAGATGCCGATCGCACGATCGAGCTCGCTGAACGGCCGGTAGGCGGCGTACTGCTCGAGCATCTTGCCTGCGATGTATTCTTGATTGTTGACGTAACCGACGTTGAGCGAGCGCCCCGCTACGTAACCGAGAATCAGTGCCGTCTGTGCTTGTGGAATGCCGTTCGTATTCGGAACGTCCCACCCAGGATAGATCGGTGCAAACGGAGCTATTGCGGCGAGATGCGGAGGAAGCTGGGCGGCTGTTTGCCACTGGGTCATGCCGACATAGGAACCGCCGAACATGACGACTCGTCCGTCGCTCCATGGTTGCGCGGCGATCCATTCGACCAGATCGTATCCGTCTCGGCCAACCTGCGTTCCGAGGTTGTCGCTCTTGACGCCACCGGACGCACCACGACCGCGGACATAGGCTTGGACGAATACATAGCCGCGTTTGGCATAAGCGCTCGGCGCGTCTGCGCGGCGCCCGCCGTCGATGTCGTATTGTGTAAGCGTTAGGATTGCCGGCGCTTTTACTTTAAGATCTGACGGCTTCGTGATCCAGGCTTCGAGCTCGACGCCGTCACGCATGCGAATCATTTGGGTCATGTTAATGTCGTAACCCGGACCGACATCGGCGGCTCTCGCCAAACCGGTAAAACTGATCGCGAGCGGCATAACCAGCCACAAAGCGAACCAGATCGTCTTCCTATTCATAGCGCCGTCCCCATGAAATCCGGTAAAGTAAGCGCTGCTTCGCGCGGTCACGCTTTACCATATTAAGGAACCGTAATCTTCTCAGGTCATGGCCGTCGCGACCTCGACCTTTAATGCGCCAATTCGGAAGCGGACCGGCCTCCACCGCAAGCCGGACCTACCGCGAGCGGTTTAAGGCCGGACCTCTCGCTTGCCGGCGTCGGCGTCCTTTACTCCGGACCGTCACAGCGAGCGAAATAGAGCGGCCGCAGCGGCGACGCCGCGAGCGGCGTCGGTATCATGCGGTACGACGCCCAAGAGCGGAACGTGCGCGGCGAGCGGGCGCCGGACCTGACTGCGATAGGAATCGCTCGTCGGCTCCCAGCGCTCGATAAGCACCGCGCCGAGCACGGGCACTTCGTGCGCCGCGAGGTAGCCGAGCGTGAGCAGCGCGTGATTGATGCAGCCCAACCGCAGTCCGACGACGACGAGCGCCTCGCACCCCGCCAGGGCCGCGACCGTGGCGAGGGTTTCACGCTCGTTCAGCGGTACCGCCGCGCCACCGGATCCCTCGATGACGAGCGGCGGCGCGAGCG
>CAXUFI010000005.1:0-31273 GCA_964250245.1 uncultured bacterium | reverse complement strand
GCGACGTTGCGCTCGGCGCGTCCCCGGCAGCCGCTCCCGCGAGGCCGACGTCGACCGGTAGCGCGGACGTTTCGCCCGGAACCTGCGCGGCGACCAGACCCTGCGTGCCCGCGCCGACGGCCGCCGCGAGTTCGTTCGCGCCGATACCCAGCGCTGCGAGTCGAGCGCTCCGCGGCGCGATGAGCAGCGAATGATCGTCGTACACGACCCCGTCGAACGAGTCGACGACGCCCGGCACCCGCGCCACGGCGTCCGCCGTTCGGCCGGCGTATTCTTCGAGCCGCTGCTGATCGGGACCGCGCAGGGCGATCTCGATCGGCTGCGGCGACCCGGAAAGATCGTCGAGCTGATCTTCGAGGAGCTGGTGGAAATCGAGCGACGCTGCGGGGACGACGGCCGCGAGACCGGCGCGTAGCCGCTCGGCGATCGCGTCGTAGCCCGCCCGGCCGCCCGCCCGTAAGGCGACGCGAAGCGTCCCGGCCTTCGGTTGCGTGGGTGAGAACCCGTTCGTATCGATCCCCGTGACGCGTCCGACGGCGCTGACGTCCGCATCGGCGAGCACGGTCCGCTCCATGACGCTCGCGGCGGCGTCGCTATCCGCGAGCGTCGCTCCCGGCGGCAGCGTATATTTGATTTCGAATTCACCCTCGTCGAGCCGCGGCAGAAAGTCGCTCGGCACTTGCGACAGCAGCGCCATCGTCGTTACGAACACGACCGCACCCGCGGCGAACACCGCCGCTCGGTGGGCGAGCGCGTACCGGAGCACCCTTTCGTAGCGACCGTTCGCAGCGACGGGCCGTTCGCTGCGCGGCTTCGCGCCTCGTAAGAACGCGTTGGCGAAGATCGGGGCGACGCCGACGGCGAGCAGCAGCGAAACGATCAGGGACGCGCACAGCGTGAACGCGAGCGCTCGAAAAAAGAAGCCGGCGACGCCCGAGAGTACGCCGAGTGGAACGAAAACGACGACCGTCGCGAGCGTCGAGGCCGCCATCGGCCGCGCGACCTTCGCGACCGCCTCCCCGATCGTCCGTTCGCGCGGCGCGTGCGGGTTCGCCGCCAGGCGGCGCGCGATCGCTTCGATGACGACGATCGTGTCGTCGATGATGAGCCCGACCGCGACGGCGAGCCCGCCGACGCTCATGAGATTGAGCGACTGGCCGGCGCGCTCGAGCGCGAGCGTCGCGATCGCGAGCGCGAGCGGAACGATCGCCGCCGCCACGAGCGTCATCGGAACGCTGCGCAAGAAACAATAGATCACGATGACGGCGAGCAGCGCGCCGAGCAGGATCGCGTCGCGCAACGAGGCTTGCGAATCGACGATCAGGCGCGTCTGATCCCAATACTTCACCACCGTTACATCTGCCGGTAAGGCGGCGCGAGCGGCGCCGAGCCGTGCTTCGAAGGCACGCATCAGGCGCACGACGTCGGCGCCGGGGAGTCCGAAGGCGCTCAGAACGACGCCGTGCACGCCGTTTACGGCGGCCTGCACGACCGTCGGGCCGACGCCGAGCGGACTCGGCCGAGCGTCCCGAGCGCGGCGGTGCCGCCGCCGGGTAACGGAATGCCGAGCGCCGCGAGCGATCGCGCGTCGTGGATCGCCGCGTCGACGAGCAGCACGTAATGCTGATGGTAGCGGTCCGCCGTGCCGACGGCTCGCACGTCGCTCGCCTCCCCGATCTCGGCGGCCACGTCGGCCGCCGAGAGGTTGCGGGCCGCGAGCGCCGCGGGCGAGAGCGAGACGCGATATTCGAGCGGCGGTCCGCCGGCGACGGAAGTCTGGGCCAGGCCCGGCGTGCCGGCGAAGAGCGGCACGATCCGCGTGGTTACGAACGCCTCGAGCGCGGCCTGGGACATCACGCGCGACGTCAGGCCGTAGGAGAGGACGGGCTCCGCGCTCGGACCGACGAGCGTGGCCGCGATCTCCTTCGCCGCCGGCAGCCCCTTCTCGAGCGACGCAATGACGGCTTGCGCGTCTTGCAGGTCGACGCGGGGATCCGTGCTCGCGGCAAAATCGATTACGATTTCGCTCGATCCTTGCGACGAGGTGGCGCGAACGCGGAGCACCGCGGGCAGCGTCTCGAGCGCCGTCTCGAGCGGCCGGGTCACGGCGACGCGGACGCGTTCGGGAGGTAAGTCGCCCGCGTCGGCCACCACGTCGACGCGCGCGAACGACATCGCGGGGAAGATGCTTTGCGGCGCGATCAGATACGCCCGTACGCCGCACGCCGCCAGGACCAGGACGACGAAGACGATCGCTTTCGCGTGCCCGAGGACGAAGTGTGCTGCGTTCACGAATCGCTCTACGGTGTCAGCCGAACATGACGGGATAATGAATGCGCGTTCTGCTCGTCGACGATGACGAACGCTTGGCATCTCTGGTTCGCCGCGGGCTCGGCGAAGCGGGTCACGTCGTCGACTGCGCGCTAACCGGCGCGGACGGGCTGAGTTTCGCGCAAGAGCGCACGTACGACGCGATCGTCCTGGACGTGATGATGCCGCACATCGACGGTTTTACGATCATACGCCGGCTCCGCGCGAGCGCGATCCGAACGCCCGTCCTCTTCCTGACGGCGCGCGACGCGCCCGAAGACACGATCGCCGGATTGGATGCGGGCGCCGACGATTATCTCCGCAAACCGTTCGTGTTCGGAGAGCTCGAAGCGCGCTTGCGCTCGATCGCGCGCCGCACCACGCCGCCGAGCGATCCGCTGCTGGCCGTGGGCGATCTCACCTTCGACCTGCGAACGCGGCGCGCGAAACGCGGCGCGCGAGACATCGATTTGACCGCCCGCGAGGGCGCGTTCCTGGAATACTTCATGCGCCATCCCGGACGCGTTATGACGCGCACGATGATCGAGGATGCGCTCTGGACGCTCGACAAGGCTAACGCCTCGAACGTCATCGACGTGTACATCCGGCGCCTGCGCAACAAACTCGAAGCGGACGGCGAGGTGCGCCTGCTCCACACGCTTCGGGGCGCCGGCTATCGGCTCGAAGCGCCCCGCGCATGACGCTCCGCTTGCCGTTACGCGAACGGCTCGCGCTATCGTTCGCGCTCGCGCTCGTCCTCGCGTACGTCGCGCTCGCCGTCTGCTCGGTGCTGGTCGTCGACCGCTCGTTGAACGGTGCGATCGACGCGCGCTTGCGGACCGTCGCGCAAGCGATCGTCGCGGTCTCCGGCGACCAGCGCGACGAAGTCGATCGTGACGATCGGGAGCAATTTGCGGGTATCGCCGCCGACGCCGGCGGCGCACTCGTACTGGGTCCTGACGGCTCCATCATTCTCGGCACGATCGCGGACCTGCCGCCGTGGGTGCCGGCGGCACTACGCACGGCGCGGTTCGGGCGCCTCTTCACCGTTCGTGACGACGGGCGCGATGTGCGGGCGCTCGTCGAGCGCCGCCGCAAACGCGGCATGACGAATCGGATCGTCGTTTGGCGTTCGGTGCAGATCGTTCACGACGTCGAAAGGCCGGTCGTGCTCGGGTTAGCGCTGCTGGGTCTCGCCGTCGCGATCGGCGGTTACGCGATCGGGGCGCTCATCGCGCGGCGCGGTCTGCAACCGCTGACGAGCATGGCGGCGGTCGTCGCCGACATCGCCGCAAACGATCTCGATGCGCGCGTGGGCCCGCAGCCGCATGCCGATGAGCTGGGCCGGCTCGCGGCGACGTTCGATCGCATGCTCGACCGGTTGCAGGCGGCCTTCGAACGGCAGCGGCGCTTCACCGCGGACGCTTCGCACGATCTTCGCGCGCCGCTCGCGACCTTACGCGCCGAAGTCGATTTGGCGCTACGTCGCGAACGGACGGGGCTCGAATATCGCCGCGCCCTCGCGGCCGTCGCCGAGGATGCCGATGAACTCGACCGGCTCATCGACGCGCTGTTGACCGCCGCGCGCAGCGAGGGCGGCGACTTCGCACTGCGGCCGCTCGACTTAGCGCTGGTCGCACGCGATTCGGTGACGGCGATGGCCGCGTTCGCCAGGGCGAAGAACGTGACGCTCGAGACGAACTTTGCCGCCGGCAGCGAGATCGAGGGCGACCCGGACCTCCTGCAGCGCGCCGTGCTCGCCACGCTTCACAATGCGATTAAATATACGCCGGAGACGAGCGCCGTCCGGATCGCGGTCGCGTGCAACGGGGAACGCGTGATGCTCCGCGTGCGGGACGAAGGGCCGGGGTTCAGCGAGCTCGCGCTGGCGCATGCCTGCGATCGCTTCTGGCGCGACGACACGGCTCGCGGCCGCAGCGGTTCGGGACTCGGCCTCGCGATCGCGAGCGACATCGTGCGGCGCTGCGGCGGCGCAATCACGATCGCGAACGGCAAGCCGGGCGGGGCCGAAGTGCGTATGGCGTTTCCGGTTAGCGCCGGCCCCGCGGCGCCGGGCTGATTTCCGCGTCGTCCGTCAACGCGAATAGCGGCGTCATCGGGTGGACCGCGGCGTCGCCCGCGTGGCGGAGATGCGCGTCCAACCCGAACGCATCTTCGAACGTACGCAGGAGACTGTAATGATCGTACGGCGTCGGATCGCTCACGCCGCGCGGTCCGTGATTGGTGACCACGATCGTCGGGATATGACCGCCGCCGGGATTGTGCACGTCGACGACGCAGCAGGCCTGCTGCGAGCCCGGGACGCGGTCCGCTTTACCGTCTTCGTCCCACGTTATGACGATGGCCGTATTCCCCGCCTTCCAAATCGGCGAGGCCTGAATCGACGCCACGAGCTCGCCGACGGTTGCGTCGCCGCGCCGCACGAGTCCGTCGTCGCCTTTCGCACAATCGGCCGGGGCTTTCGGCGAATCGATACCGTGCATCTCGTTACATTGATTGGGAACGATCAGGCTGAACGCCGGCACGTTACCGCTGCGCAAATCCTCGGTCAGCGCGTCGAAGCCGACCAGCTCGTGCGCGAGGTCCGCATCGGCATGGACGCTCGCGAAATTCGTGAAGCCCGTGTGTTTGGCGGCATAGAGGGCCGGCGGAGCGGTCGCGGATTCCGGCGATACGATCGCGAGCGACCCCGGCGCGGGAAGGTTTTCCAGATAGGCGCGCCACCGAAGGCCCTTCGCCTGAAGTTGGCTCGCGAGGTTGGCGCTGGCGATGAGGTGCGCCGGAAAATCCGGCGCGTCGGCCCCTTTGCAGAATTCTCGCGTCGAGTTCGGGATGCAGTACCACGCGTCGTCATCGTGAATGCCGAACGTGTCCCCGCCGAGCAACGCCACGTAGTTCGCCTCACTCGGATGGACCTCGGCGTACATCTGCGTCGCCATACCGTAGGTCTTCGCCAGCCGGCTGATATTCGGCGCGTAGCCGCGATCGAGAACCGTCTTGTAACCCTTATTCTCTTCCACGATCACGAGGATATGGTCGTAATGCGGCACCGCCGGCACCTCCGCCGCGCGGACGCGGGCGACGGAGCCTGCGAGTGCGAGCGACGCGAGCGCTGCGAGCGCCGCCACGATTCGTACGGAATTCATTGCTGCGGCGACGCCGCAAAGCGCTGGATGAAATCGCGGTTGGTTCCGCCTTCGTCGACCATTACGGCCCACGCGTCGTGCGTCTTGCCGTCGAAGGCGACCGTGTGCACGTGGTACGTACCGGCGTAGCTCCCGACGAGCTTCGGCGCGGCGTCGGCCGAAAGCGCGAAGAGCGTCAACGCCGTGCCGCCCGCGCAAACGAGCAGATGCGTCCCCTGATCGAGATCGCACTGGTCGATGTGCGCGGGCATCTTCGTCTCGAACTTCTTCTTGCCGGCCGGATCGTACACGCTCAGTACGCCGTTCGCTCCGCCGACGACGAGCTCTCGAAAGCCGGCATCGTATTGCAGCGGGTGATTCCCGGTGAGTTCGGGAGTCGCAATCGTGCCGGAGACGGCCAACATCTCGGGATCGATCAGCGCCACTTCGGATTTATCGGCAATGTTTTGATAGACGACGTGCGTCGCGGGATCGACGGCGAGGTATTCCGGCTTATGCCCCGGCAGGGCGATGATGCCGATTTGCTTCATCGTCTTCGCGTCGATCACGAACACGCGCGTGCCGTCATCCTCGTCGGCATAGAGGTGGCCGTTCGCTTCGTCCAAAGCGATCGCGTCGACGGGCCCGGCGACGGACACGGTGCGCAGCACGGAAAACGTAGCGGGGTCGCTTTCGGAGACCGACATACCGGTGCCGTTGCCGGTGTAGACCTTCGTTCCGTCGGCGCTGTACGCGACGCCGTGCATCGGCCCGACTTTGATTTGATGCAGGACGGCACCGCTATCGGCATCGACGACGAGCAGCGACGCGGCGCCGGTATGGGCGGCGTAGACGCGACGGTGCAACGCGTCGACGGTCACGTAGTCGAAGCCGCCCATCAGCGGAACGGGCATAGGCGGGGCCATCGGTACGAGAGGCATATCGCAGCCAGCCTAGCAGTCGCCGATGAATCGCACATGAAAGCAGACGTTCATCTAGATGCGGTGTTGTAAGGTCAGCGTCAACTGTGCGGGCGGCAAACCGAATTCTTCGCTCGGTGCCGGGTTCGAGTTGCTGACCGTGTTCGTTATCGGCGCCGTACCGAACCCGAGATAGCCGTACGTCTGCACGGCGTTATTGAAGATATTGGTCCCGCCGAGCGTTACGAGCGTGCCGTGGCCGAGATCGCGCGTGAGAAACACGTTGCTGTGCCAATATGCGGGCCTGTTGAACGTATTGTTTTCGCCGACGTAATAATTGTCGAGGCGAAACTCCCAAGGTCCGGGAGCGACGTCGAGCGAGAGCGTCGCCTGGTGCAAGGGGATGCCGGCGAGCTGCGCGCCGTTGACGACCGTCGGATTGCTCGCCAGGATCGGATCGATGATTCCGGTCTTCGTCGACGATTCGATGTAATACCCGTAGTCGACGTAGGCGATCCGGGCGAAGCGCTGCCGGCCGGAGAGCTCGATGCCGCGCACGAGCGCGTGCGAGGCATTGTAGGTCGTTGAGACGGACAGGAACTGATCGACGTTCGCGGCGGTAATCCCGGATCCGGAGCACTGCGTTTGCAATCGCGCGAGGTACGCCGCTACGGCGCCCTTCGCAAAGATCACGTTGTTGAGACCGTACTGTAAGAGCGGCTCGGACGCGGAGAACAGCTGATCGGTAACCGTCGTGACGTACGCGTTGAGCTGAACGTTGCTATCTTGTTTGAACCGATGGCCGTACCCGAATTCGTAATCGTTCGCCCCCTCGGCTTTGAGATCCGGATTCCCCGCGCTCGTTACGTCGTTGTAGCCGTTACAGGAAACCGACGTCAGCGACGAGCCGGGGGTAGAGGCGACCGCGGCGCCCTCGAGTTTGAGCTGCGGCGACGGCGCGCCGTCCGAGCGACCGTAGGTTACTTGCACGACGTCGCTCTTGGTCGGCCGGAACTGCAGCGTGGCGCGCGGATCGAACGTCGTTTGCTCGGTCACGGACGAGCGCTTGAGCCAAGCGTTCGCAAACACGGAGAACCGGTCGTTGAATTGATACGTGTCGCGCGCGAACGCGCTACCTTCGCCGAAATAGCCCGTCGGAATCTCCGGACTGATGCCGGACGCGTCGTCTTCATTGCCGTCTTGCAATTGATGGTAGACCGTGTAGCCGAAGCCGGCGTAGTTCCGGCCGCTCGTTATCTCGTCGGAGACGAGGTAGCCTTGCGTATTGTAATATCTGGCAAACGTCGGCGTTCCGAGGCCATCCCCCGCGGCGGAGAAGCCGCCCGCGGCGCTGCTATCCTTCCAGAACTGATAGTTATTGTCGAAGGCCCAGACGGTCAGATCGTTGATACCGGATTTCGTCGTGAACGTGAAGTCGTAGTCACGCATCGTCGTCGAACGCTGCCGGTCTTGACCGCCGCCGTCCGGCCCGGAGGTGGCGGCGGCGAATTGCTGCGCCGTGTAACAGGCGGTCGTGCCGGCGAGCGGACTCGTAACGACTTGATACCCGGCTCCGCCCGCAGCCGTCTTACAATTAGCCGGACCGCTTTGGACTTGCCCCAAACGCGTCGCGTAGGGCAGGAAATCGTTATCGCCGTTGCCGGTCGAGTCCGACCATTGTAAGGCGCCGTAGGTCGTGGCTCGGAAGTGCGTTACGGGACTAAACGCGTAGTCGATCTTGGCGAGGCCCGCCGACTGTTCCGTATTCTGGCTCACGTTGTACGTATTGACGGCCAAGTTGCACGCGCTGACGTCGAAGGCGTTCGGGGCCGCCTTGAGGTCCGTTCCGCCGGCACACGCGCCGTTCGGATTCACGGAATCGGGCGATACGTTATTGGGTCGGGCGGATTGCGCGACGGGATGCGGGTAGATGTCGCCGTACTCTCCCAACCGGCCGAGCGCGAAGGCATAGCCGAGTTTGCCGTTGAGCGTCCCGGTTGCGGTGGCGCCGGTCGAGAGGGTGCCGAATCCGCCGATCTGCTGCTGCACCGAGAAGTGCGGCGCTGCCGTCGGATCGAGCGTGACGAAATTGACCGCGCCGCCGATGGTATCGCTGCCGAACAGTCCTTGTGCGCCGGAACCGTACGTCACGTCGATTTCGCTCAATCCGTACGCCGGCCCGAGGCTAAAGTTGAACGCGCCGCTGCCGACGCCGAGCGGGCCGACGGGGTGGCCGTCGAGCAGAGCCGCCGTTTCGTCCGGGCCGAAGCCGCGCAAGTCGATGCTCGCGTCGTCGCCGACCGAAGAGCTCGTCGCGAAGTTGACTCCGGGCAACGTGCCGAGCTGGTCGCCGACGCGGATCTGCCCCGTCGAAGTCACGGCCGAGAGGCTGATTTGACGCGAAATCGTCGTCGCCGCGCTTAAAGCACGGGCGCTCGTCGTCGTTCTGGCGATCGTCGAGAGATCGCTCTGGCCGCTCGTCGTGGCGGCGCGCAGCGTCGCGTTCAAGGCTGTCGAACCGGCTAATACGGCCACGTCGTTCGTCTCGGACAATCCGTACCCGCGAGCGCGAATGGTAACGCTGTAGATCCCGGGTACGGTCGTGAACGTATAACGACCGCTCGCATCCGTCGTCGTGCTCTGCGATACGTTTCCCTGACGCAGCTGCACCTGGGCGCCGACGACCGGCAGCGCGTTATTCGCGTCGACGACACGCCCCGAGATCGTCGCGGCTTCCGCGGGCGCGCTCGCAACCGGAGCGGGATCGGCCACGACTGGTTCGGCGCAGAACGTGACGAACGAACAAAGAGCGAGTATAAAAACCGCGCGCATGTGGATCCTTGTACCGACGGGAGTGCTTGAGCGTCCGGCTCGACGCTACTCCATGCACCTTAACGTCGCTTTAAGGACGGGTGCCTGGACTCGATCAACACAAAAAGATGAATCTCCGATGAATCGGAAAAAGCCGCGCAGCAGCCTTCGTAATCGTGCAGCGCTGTGCTCCAGCTTGTCGGATAAAGCGTCGCTAAGAGAAAACGCGTGCACCGGGCGCCACTAAACATCTCATTAAGCTTAGACCGCCGGTCGATGCGGTTCGGGCCTAGCATCTCGTGCCCGAGTACGCGGAGGCGAAGCTCCCGCAGGCGGATGGTAACGGCCGGCGGGAAGGCCGATGCCTGTGCCGCTCCAAACAGGGATCGTACGGTGCGCGACGAGTCCGACATTCTCGTAGATGTGACGCAGAGATTTACGTTTCTGCGTGAGGAGACGCGCTTCGAAATCAACCTGCTTCACGATCGCATCAACGCGCTGATCAGCGCCGAGGCGTTTCTGACCATCGCGTTCACGATGGCCATGAGCAATTCGAACAGTCACTTCGGTGAAACGTTTACGCGAACCGTGCCGCCGGTGTTGTCGCTCGTCGGCCTGATCCTGGCGGTCTTCGCTTGGCCCGGTGTCGACGCCAGTTTTAAGATCATCATCGAGTGGAGCGCGCGCCAACGTCAATTCAAGCGCGACAACCCGGTCATCGTCGATCTCCTCTGGCGGCTGGACGTTCCCGGCAGAGGAAATGCACGCGCGGATCCGGACACGAGCCGGACGATGTTCTTCGCGCGAGCCGTACCCGCCGTGTTCGGCACGGCTTGGGCCATCCTGACGGTTATCGCCATCGTCCTACCGCTGCGGCACTGAATAGCGCTCACTTCCGGCGCACGTTGCGAATTGCAGTCGACACGCCCACTGATCGTGAGCGACCTCGCGTTCGCGAGTCGGAGCCACCGGGTTCGACCTCCGGAAGGGGTGGCGTTCCGGAACCACCTTCACGCAGCGGTCCAACCGCCGTCGACCAGGACCACCGCACCCGTCATGAAGCTCGAGGCGGGTGAAGCGAGGAAGGCGACGACCTCCGCGATTTCGTGCGGTTGGCCGATCCGGCCCAGCGGATGCTGCGCGCCGAAGCTCTGAAGCATCTCTCGGCCGTTCTCGACGACCCCGTCCATGATGTCCGTCTCGACGACACCGGGTGCGACCGCATTGGCGCGGATACCGCGATCGCCGTACTCGACCGCGATGACGCGCGTGAGTTGAGCCACCGCACCTTTTGAAGCTGCATACGCTGCTTGCAGTTTGAGCGCGACCACCGACGCGATCGAGGCGACCGATACGATGGCGCCGCCGCCTCCCGCCGTCATCAGTTCGACGGCGGCGCGCGCGTGCAGGAAGCTGCCGCGGGCGTTGACGGCGAACACCGCGTCCCAATCGGCAACGCTCGTATCGGTAAGGCTCTTATTCATCGTGCGCCCGGCGTTATTGACGAGCACGTCGAGACGGCCGAAACGCTCGCGCGCCAGTTCGATCGTTGCGTAGGCCGTTTCTTCGCGCGCGACGTCGCCGGCGAACGTTGCGACGCTCTCGGATGCGAGTGCGTGGACATCCGGCGACAGGTCGCCTGCGACGACGCGCGCGCCGCGCTTCTGCAGTAGTTGGACGGTCGCTAATCCGATTCCACGGGCAGCACCCGTGACGACCGCGACCTTGCCGCTGAGGTCCCAGCCGTGCGGCACGTCAGGCGACTTCATGAAAGCGACGACTCGCTCACCGACGTCGTCGCAAACGATTTCGATCTCGGCGTTCGTTTGGGTGAGTATCTTCAGGACGGAGTGACGGCGTTTCCGCTCGGCCCTCGCTTACGGCAAATTCCCGTCGCTGCCCCCAGCTATCTCGCCGCTTACGGCACCCCCATGCATCCGCGCGACTTACACGAGCATCGCTGCATCAATTGGCGCCAGCAGGGAAGCGCCGGCCTGTACCATTGGGAATTCGAAAAAGACGAACAGCGGATCGCCGTCGCCGTTAACGGTCCGGTCATCATCAACGATCGCAGCCTTTCCGTGCCGCTCGCGCTCGAAGGCACCGGCATCGCGCTCTGGACCGAACACCGGCTCGCGCCGTTCATGCGAAACGGCCGATTGGTACCGCTGCTCCGCGACTGGTGTCCGGTCTTTTCAGGATTCTTCGGCTATTATCCGCGGCAAAGCCACCTCTCATCCGCGTTACGCCATTTCGTCGACTTTGTAAGATCGTCGCAGGAGGTCGAAGCGGACCATCAGGCGACGGAGTAACTCGCCGGCGCTTTAGTAACTAATCGTAAGCGTCAGGGAGTCGGAGTAGCTGCCCGATGGGCCGGCGTTGCCGGCCGGTATCGCCGCGTAATAGGGCACCATCGCTTTCGTCGTGCCGGCCAGCGGTAGCGCAAACGTGGCGCTTTCCATAGCCGTGCCCGTAGTACCGTCGCCGAAGATTATGCTGTCACCCGAGTCCGTATACACGTTATATCTGAGCGTAGCGTTGCCGGGTCCAGCCATAAGACGTTGCGCGAACGTGCCGATGATACCGGCCGACAGCGACAGCATGACCGTTTCGGAACTGAGCGCGAGCGTCGTGGTGCAGGAAATGGTCGTCATGCCGCTCGCCTGCAGCGCCGACGTCGAGGCAGGCGAGAACGCACCGAACGCGAGCGGGCTCACGCTGACGGTACACGTGCATGAGAGGCACGTAGCCGCCTGAGCGGGCGCTCCCGGCAGCACGCCGAGCGCGTAGAGCGCGAGCGCGATTACTGCGCGGCGAATTGCGTTTGACACACGAGCGTTCCAAGGTCGACGAGCGCCCCGCCAGAGGCAGGGACCGTAAACGTCCCGGCGCACGGCTGCGCCGGCGCTTGCGAGATGAGAAACGACCAGCGCCCCGGAGTCAGGCGATCGACGACGAAATCGTCGAACTCGTCCAAGCGCGCTCGAACGCGCTGCTGCCGGCCGTTCGTAATTTGTAGCGTCGCATTGGGCGGAAGCGCTCCACCGTCGCTGCGGCGGATGTGGCCCTGCACGAGGGTGACGAAGCGGGCCGAAAAACGTGCGACGGAACCGCCTCGGCGCGGAGGAACGACGGTCGCCGCGACGTCATCGAGCTGCGTGTTCAGAGGGAGATCTTCGGGATGGATCGAGATGGTGGAGGCTTGATACGTTCCAAGCTGTCCCACGAGCAGGGTGCCGTCGGCTCCGGTGCGACCGGCGAAACGCCCGTTCGCGTACACGGGCGTGTTCGCCAGACCCGGCACTTCGACGAGCGCGAAGCCGTCATCGGCCGTGCGCGCTAAGCGCGCGTGCCCGTCGATAACGGCGATGCCTCCTTTAAGCTCGTAGGAGGCCGCGTATCCGGACGGCAGTTGAACGATCGACGCATCCGCCACGCCCTGCGTCGAAGCTACGCCGTAGTTGAGCACGGAGTAGTCACGTCCCAGACGAATCTCGGAGTGCGGGCCGATTTCGGCCGCCGGATCCGAGCGCACGTCGAGCGAGCTGCCTTGCGATGCGAGCTGCACGTTACTCGACTCGACCGACTGCCCGCCGTTGCGCACTTTCGAACCGGAGAATTGCAGCGAGAAGCGATTCGTGCTTCGCGCGCCGGCGAACGAGTCGCGTTCGAAAGTGAGCGCCGCGTTGACACCGTGCGGCAAGACGACGTTGACGTTCGCGACGATCGACTCGCTCGCCGGCTGATCGCTGCCGTCCTGGCGACTGACTTGCGCGGAAATTTGGAGCAGTCGTCCGAACGTGCGCGCGACCGAGACCGAAAAATCGCGCTGTGGAGCGGCGAACGCCTGCTGGGTGATGGTCGGCGGCAGCGCAGCGTAGCCGATGCTGAGCCGGCTATTCGCTCCGTTGAAGGACGTGTAGGCGTCATAGCCCGCTCGGCGGCCGGCTTGCACCGCGCCGAGATGAAATTGCGTGAAGCCGACGCTGAGGTCCGAGCTAAGCGCGTTGATCAAGAGGCCGCCGTCTTCGCGCACGTGCAAACCGGCGGTCCAATGATTGGTAACGCCGAGCCGATAGAACGAATCGACTAAGGCGCGACCGCTGTACAGATCTCGACCGGCGGCGAACGAGCGATCCGTGGTGCCGGCCGCGAGCAGGTTTACGTTGAGGAAGCTGCCGCCGGAAATCGAGCGGATGACGCCCTGCGCGTCACGCAACACGATCTTTACGTTCGAGCCCGTCGCATCGCCGATGCCTTGCAGCGCGAACGGTCCCGGCGCGACCGGGATGCTGCGCGTTAAGACGCCACCGACGTAGACGTCGGCGACCGAGGGTTCGGCCGCGACGCCGGAATAGACCGGTAACGGAAAGGGCTCTTCGAGCGGCGTTAAACCGAAGTCTCGCTGCCCGGCGGCCCCGACGATCTCTAGCGCCGGTAGTTCCTGATCGGAAGCCGTGGCGAGTTCGCCCGCGGAAAACTCGAAGCGCCGCGCCGGAAAATCACGTTCGAAGAACGCCGTCGGCTGCGAGTAGGCGGCGCCGACGACGTCTTGTGCGACGAATTGGTCGCGTCCGGATACGATAGCACCCGACAGCGAAACCTGGTGTTCGAAACCGCCGATGCCGAGCACGTCGTAGTCGAGCGAAGCGCTCGGATGAGAGAAGTCGGCCGGACGATCGCGAGCCGAGAGGTCGACCCGCTGCAAACTCGCGGCGGTGACGGCGACGGAAAGAATCAGCTGGCTCGGATCGTAGGACATTCGCACGCGCGGACCGGCATTCGCCGGATCGACGAAGCGGCGGCCGTCCCGGATGAAGCCGCCGGCGGCCGGAAGCGGCACGCCTGCGCCCTCCAGCGTCAGCGCGTCCACACCGAGCAAGACGTCACCGCGCGCGATCGCGATGATGTCGCCTTTCGGCGCATCGTTAACGTCGAATTCGACGAGGGCTTGCGAGTCGCTGCCGGTGTCGACGGCAGCACGAGAACGCTCCGGAGATCCGAGCGCCAGGGTGCCGATCAGCATCGCCACGATCAGCCGGCGCACGCCGATTCCGGGACGACTCCCTTCGTAATCGACGTGCCGGCATCGGTACGGACGCTGATGTTCAGGTGCGCGATGCGGAGGCAATGCGCGACGTCGCTCGGAGCGGAAAACGTCTGCTCGGCTCCCGCGAGCACGTACCAGCCGGCTACTTCCGCTTGCGATATTTGCGTACCGCGAATATCGGTCGCATCGACGGCGACCGCGGTGACGACGGCATGAAGCGCTCCCGGGTTGCGAAGCCAAACGCGAATCAGGTGCGGCTCGACCGTCGCCTTCTCGATAAGCAGCGAGGTAACGGGCATCGTTACCGAAGGCCGTACGAAGACCGGCATGGTGATGCGCATACGGAATTCGATCGCGTGCGGCGCGGAGAGATCCTCGGTCGGAGCGGCGATCTGCGTGAACGAGAGACGGTACGTCCGCTCGATCGGCGAGAGCGCATCGACGATGCCGACTTTCACGATCCGTTGCGAGTGCGCGTCGATGTGGAGCGACCGCGGATAGACGAGCAAGTTCTTCGACTCGGAGAGGTCGAGCGGAACGCCGGCACGCTGCGCCCAGCCATAGGCGTCAACGGCGATGTCGATCGGCGCGCCGCCGCCGTTGATGACGGTAGCCGTCTGCGCTCGATTCGCCCGATCGATCGTGATACGGATCGGCGACACGGAGAGCTTGCCCCCCGAATCGTCGGCGGAGACTGCGACGGGCAATACCGCCGCCGCAGCCAAGAACGACGCGAACCGGACGAAGGCACGGGCGCGGACCGGGATACGTTTCATCTATTCAAGTCGAACCCGCATCTGGCTAACTTTTAGCCGGTTGCGAAAGTGCGATCCAGCGCTCGTCGAACGTGGGGCAGACGCCCTCGTAGCTCGACGTGCGATCCGATCGCTAGTAAGTAAGCGTTACCGTGACATTGTCGGAGTAGGCGCCCGGGTAAACGACCGAGGAGGTCGGCAAATTGCCGTAGATCGTGTAAGCGACGGCAGCTCCGGTTCCGGTCACAGCAATGACTTGCGACCCACCCGTGCCGTCACCCCAAACGGTCGTGCGGTTGGTATCCACGTAGAGTTGATACGGAAGCATTGTGCCGGGACCCGCCGGGTTGAGCATGCTTCGCGCGGCTATGGAAGCACCGTTCGTGCCTTTATTCGCGCTCAATGTAGCGAGGCCACCGAGCGTGCAATTGGCGGTGACGGTCGCCGTCATGGTATTAGCCGTACTATTGACGTAGTTACCGAACGGCATCGGCGCGACGGTCAGCGTACAATTGTCGAGAATGTTTGCGGTAACGGCCATCGTACCGGTCGCCGTCGCCGCTGCGACCGGCTGTAACGGTACCGAGCTTACTGCGGCGACGATCGCGGCAGTGATGCAAGCTCGCAAGTGGTTGCGTGTATTGCGCGTAGTTTTTGGCGGCGTGAGTTCGGCGGACACCGACCGGTTGCGATTGTACATAGGAATGGTTCCTAACTAGCTTATTGCAGACACTCTCATAACGCAGTATCGGCGAATAGCGGACGCGTTTCAGCGAGCCTTGTGAGGACCATCACCGGCGCGCTCCTCCAGATACGCGGCGCAGGCGTGACCAATCGCTTAATCTCCGTAATAACCTACGATCCGATACCGACACGGTCGACGCCCCTGGTGTCGGCGTCGTGTCCCACAGGTGTTATTTCATGCAGACCGAGTCGTACGTAAGCGCGGCGCGATGTTGCTCGCCACCGCGACGGGCGATAGCTCGCACCGTGTCAAGTCATACATCTCGCTCGAGCAGGCGCAACAACGTTGTAATCTGAGCGATGCGATTTATGGTGAAGGAGCTTGGGTCAAAGACGGTGCGATCGTCCAGACGGCACACAAGAAACCACCGGTAGCCGACCTCTTAGGCTCAAACGCTAAAAGCCGCCGCTGCGCCGGCTTCAGTTCTGGTCGCGGCTTTCCGGCCGGCGCGACCAGCTTGACAGTTTAGCCTTAGCAGTTTAGGCTTAGTATTCGATGCCGGCGCACACTTCTTCTGCCGAAGCTCTCGCCGAGGCGCTCCGCGTGAACATCGGCTTGATCGTCAGGCGGCTGCGACCGCTCGCCGCGGATGATGGCTTGACGATGCCCGAGACGGCAACGCTCAAGCGTCTCGAGCTCTCCGGTCCGACGACGGCAACGGCCTTGGCGAAGCTCGAGCAGATCAGTCCGCAGTCCGTCGGCGCGATCTTACGCGCGCTGCACGAGCGTACGTGGATCAAGCGCATAGCCGATCCGCACGACGGCCGGCAGTCGATCGTTTCCATTACGGCAGCAGGCCGCGCCGCGCTGCGCGATCGTCGCCACTCCAAGACTCGACGGCTCACGCAACTTCTGACCGAACACTTCTCTTCGGCGGAGATCGAGCGCTTGGCGGACGTGATGCCGCTGTTCGAACGACTTGCGCAACGGCTGTGACGGCGTACAAATGGACGGCCCTGACGAACACGACCGTCGCGATGTTCATGTCGACGCTCGACGGCTCGATCGTCATCGTTGCCTTGCCGGCGATCTTTCGCGGCATTCACATGGACGCACTGTCGCCGGGCAATGTCGGCTACCTGCTCTGGATGATCATGGGGTATCGCCTGGTGCAAGCGGTGCTGGTCGGCACGCTCGGGCGCCTCGGTGATATCTTCGGACGCGTCCGCCTGTACAATGCCGGCTTCGCGGTGTTTGCAGGCGCGTCGCTCCTGCTTTCCTTCGATCCCTGCGATGGGCCGCGCGGTGCTTTGTGGCTCATCGCCTGGCGCGCCGTCCAAGCTCTCGGCGCGTCGATGCTGATGGCGAACTCTGCCGCCATCCTCACCGACGCCTTTCCCGTTTGCGAGCGCGGCCTGGCACTCGGCATCAATCAGATTGCCGGGCTCGCGGGACAATTCATCGGTCTGCTTGCAGGCGCGCTCGTCGTCTTCGACTGGCGCGCCGTCTTTTGGATTAACGTACCCGTCGGCATCGCCGGTACGATTTCGGCCTATTACTATTTGCGCGAGCTTAGCACGCGGCACGAAGCTCCGATCGATTGGTGGGGCAACGTCACCTTCGCCGTCGGCCTCGGCGCGCTCCTGATCGGAATTACCGAATGCGTACAGCCCTATGACGGTTACGCAATGGGATGGTCGAATCCCGCGGTGATCGGGCAGTTGGGTGGCGGCGCGCTGCTGCTCGTACTCTTCGTCGCGATCGAACGGCAGGTCGCCGATCCGATGTTCGACACGGCGCTCTTTCGCATCCGTGCATTCGTCTTCGGCAATCTCGCGAGCTTGCTCTCCTCGATCACTCGCGGCGGATTGCAATTCACGCTCGTCATGTGGCTACAGGGTATCTGGCTGCCGCTGCACGGCATCGCTTACAGTCAGACGCCGCTTTGGGCGGGCGTCTATCTGCTGCCGCTCAGCGCCGGGTTCCTTATCGCGGGACCGCTAAGCGGCTTTCTCTCCGACCGTTTCGGAGCCCGCGCGTTCGCGACGTCGGGGATGCTCGTGTCCGCGGCGAGCTACGCGGGCCTCATGCTGCTTCCGGTCGATTTTCGTTACTGGATCTTCGCGCTGCTCATCGCCGCGAGCGGCATCGGTGCGGGGATGTTCTGCGCGCCGAATACGGCCTCAATCATGAGCAGCGTACCGGCCGAACATCGTGGCGCCGCTTCGGGGATACGCGCGACGTTTCAGAATTCCGGAACGGCGCTTTCGATCGGCATCTTCTTCTCACTGACGATCGCGGGCTTGGCTCGCGGCCTGCCGCAGACGTTTTCGCACGCGTTACGGCAACACGGCGTGCCGGCGCACATCGCAGGGCACGTCGCAGAGCTGCCGCCGGTTTCGTCGCTCTTCGCCGCGCTGCTCGGCGTAAATCCGATCCGTCAATTGCTCGACACCGCCGACGCACACGTCTTAACCTCGCTGCCCGAAGGCGCGGCGCAGACGCTCACCGGTGAACGTCTCTTCCCGCACATCATCGCCGCGCCGTTTCACGACGCGCTGGTCGTCACGTTCCTGGTTGCCGCCGTCATGTCGCTCGTCGCCGCAGCCGCTTCGTTCTTACGTGGACCTACGTTACAGGAGACCGCATAAATGTCACAAGAGCAGCAAATCGAGCCGGCGACGTGTGCGCTGCTCGTCATGGATTACCAAGCCGGCATCCTCGGCCGGGCTCCCGGCAGCGACGAGCTCGTTGCGAGCGCGGCGCGAGCCATCGACGTCCTGCGCAGCCGGGGCGGCACGATCGGTTACGTGCGCGTTGCCTTCGAGGACGCGGAGATCGCGGCGATTCCGCAGCACAATGCGCGGCGTCGTGCTCTCCACGGTGCGAGACGCTGCCGATCGCGATTTTCGCATCGTCGTGCTCTCCGACGCGACCGGCGATCCCGAGCCGGCCGTGCACGAGTTTCTCATCGACAAAATTTTTCCACGCCAAGCGCTCGTTACGACCGTCGCGAAACTCGACGCGATCCTGCAAGCTTAGGCGCGGGTCATGCAGTTCGGCCGCTAAGCGCATATGGGGCAGCGCGATCGCCTTCGCGGTCGTCGTGCAGCTGCAAGGTTTCATCAAGCCAGTTAAAGACGATTTCGTCCTTGTAGGAAAGGGCGCCGGACTGGCAATGGTTCTCGGCGCCGTCTTCGCGAGTGAACGTGAAGAGTAGTTTGGGAGCCTTTAAAGCGTCGTAGATCTGTTGCGGCTGACCTTGGAAGAACATATCGTCTTCAGCGTCCATTACTAAGCAAGGGCACTCGATCCGGGCGGCGATGCCGTCCATCGTGTAGCGCTTCGTCTCCGTCAAGAATTCGGCGATGGTCGACGTACCGAAAGACCAGACGCCCTGGGTCATCGCCCAGCGCAGCCCTGTCTGGTTCGTCATCGCTTTCTCCACGACATCCGACCGTGCTCGCGTCGCCCGCTTGCAGAGCGGTGAGCGCCGCTTTGGGAAGCATGCCCGCAATGGTTTGATGAAGGTCGTAGACTCCGTCAAAGAAGACGGCTGCCCGGAAGCGATGCTCGAACGCCACGGCACGGGCCGCGAGATAGCCGCCCAGGCTCATGCCCATCAGCGCTAGATGCTCGCCGTCAACATCCGGTCGTTGCAGAGCGTAGTCGACCGCGGGAGTCACGACCGCTTCCCAATCGTAGCGAAACGGCAGGTGTTGTTCGCGCATCGGCAGACCCTGTCCGGGGCCATCGAAGGTTAAGCAGTTATATCCGCGCCGTACCGCCGCGGCGGCGCCGAAGAAATAGAGTTCTTCGACACTCGAGTCATAGCCGCCGTGGAAGATGAGCGTGGGACGCGGTTTGCCGGAGTTATCGACCTTGTAGAAATATCCGGGGAGCGTCGTGTTCTCATACGGGATCCGCACCGGCTCCCAAGTCGGACCGGTAAGGCTTGCCGCCTCGGCATACGCCTTTTGCGACGCTTTGGCCTCGGTAAGTATGCGCGGGTCTGCAGGGTCGCCGTGCAGATAGAACTCGGCCGTGCGGAAATAGGTGGATGCGCGCAAGTACGCTTCGCGGGCGCTTACCAGGTGACCGGCGTTGCGGTTGCCGTCGGCGCGGGATACGATTCGCCGTGCCAGCTTGTCCCATTGCGCGAACCAACTCTCGAAGTCACCTTCCTCGATGCGTTCCGCAGTCGCCATCATTTCGCCGATGTCGGCGCCTCCGTAGTACGTGAAGCCGAGGTTGCGCACGAATTCGAAAGCGAATGAATCGTCTTTAAACGCAACTTTCACATTAGGTCTCCAGGATGTGAAGCAGTCAGAGTATGCACGTGGTTTTCTCCCTCGAGCAGCATGGCCGGAACGATTGCGTTCCGTCGCTAACGATACATCCGCTTAGTGGAACGCAAGCGTTCCGTCGAATCTGCTTGGGTGATGAAAGGCCGGCGCCGCGTCCCGAGCGGCGCGGCGGGCATGCAGCCCGCGGTGACGACCGCGCTGACGCGCGCGCTGTTCGCGGAGTGGGCGCGCGCGGGCTACGGCGCGCTGAGCCTCGAGGCCGTTGCTCGTCGCGCCGGCGTCGGGAAGGCCGCGCTCTATCGCCGCTGGACCTCGAAGGCGGCGACGGTCGCCGACCGTCTCGCCGACATTGGTCTCGACCTGACGGCGTGGCCGGATACTGGTTCTCTTGCCGGCGACGTGAATGCGTTGCTGCGCGACTTTCGCAAACTGCTTCGTCGGCCGCTGGTGCGCCGAATCTTGCCCGATCTGCTCGGCGAAGTCACTCGGTCGCGCGAAATCGCGGCCGGCGTCGAGCGCTTTCGAGGCGCCCGGCGCGCTGCCGCCGGAGCGGTGCTGCAACGCGCCGTCGCACGCGGCGAGGTTCGTCGCGACGCCGATCTCGAGATCGCGATCGATCTCCTCGCGGCTCCGATCTACTGGCGCGAAATCGTCATCGGAGGCACGACCGACGATGCGTATTTGGCTCGTCTCACCGCCGCAGTGCTCGTTGCCGTGCGCGCGCTGTAAAGAATCCCGAGCCGGCCGTTGCGGGTTACTGCGGCGTCACCTGGGCACTTGAACCTGCCTGCTTACATTATTATGCCGCAAACACTATGATGCACCCATGTCGCAATCTGAACCAACGTTCCTTATCACCGGCGGCTCGGGCCAACTCGGCCGGCTCGTCGTCGAAGCGCTGCTCGAAACCGTCGCGCCGAGCCGGATCGCTGTCTTCGTCCGCGATGCGGCGAAAGTACGCGATCTCGCCGAGCGCGGCGTCGGCATCCGCATCGGCACGTATGACGACCGCCCCTCACTCGAGACGGCGATACGAGGTTTCGACCGGGTGTTGCTCGTCTCCGGCAACGAATTCGGGAAGCGTCGCGTCCAGCACGGCAACGTCATCGCCGCCGCCGCGAACGCCCGCGTTTCGCTGCTCGCGTATACGAGTATTCTGCACTGCGACCGTTCCCCGTTGCTGCTCGCCGGCGAGCACAAGGAGACGGAAGCCCTTCTCGCCGGCTCCGGCGTGCCGTACGCGCTACTGCGCAACGGATGGTATTTCGAGAACGATCTGCGCACGCTGCCGGCTCTTCTCTCACATAAGGCCTCGCTCGGTGCGTCGGGTGACGGCCGTTTTTCGGAAGCATCGCGCGCGGATTACGCCCGCGCGGCCGCCGCGGTCTTACTGTCGCCGGGCGACGGCAAGGCCGATGTCTACGAGCTGGCCGGGGACGCCTCGTTTACGAAAGCCGAGTTCGCCGCGGAGCTCTCGCGCCAAACGGGAGAATCGATCCCCTATCAGAATATGCCCGCGCCCGATTTCAAAGCCGCGCTAATCGCGGGCGGCTTGCCGGAGGTCTTCGCCACATACGTCGCCGACGCCGATCTAGGCGCTTCGACGGGTGCGCTGTTCGACGACAGCCGCACGCTGTCGAAGCTCATCGGACGTCCGACGACGTCGCTCGCAACGGCGATGGCTACGGAACTCGCCGGCATCGCGGCCGGCGCCTCCGCCACGGCTTCCGGCTTGCCCGCGGCGTAGCACGGCCTAGAGCTTCGTCCGGGACCGCCGGGGCGAGACGTAGCTGCATATCGTGCGGCCGGCGCAGGGCTATGGCAGCGCTTGCCGGCGCGTTCGCTTCCTTACGTGCGTTACGGGGCGAACAATCTGGGACACGACATCCTCTACAAGGGAAGCGCCGTACCGCGCGTCGACGCGCCGCAAGTCGCCGCGCTCGGGCAACCGATGTTGGACCGCTACGTACAACTCGTAGCCGAACTCGTACGAGCGGGCGCGGCAGATCCGATCGCCGATGCCGAATAGGACTCTTACTATGGATTGGGCTTAACGGCGTCGTCTCGCTGGCCATCAATGTAGCGACGATCTCCTGGCCCTAACCTCAAAGAGCTTGCGGAGCAGGTCTTCCGCGCGATCGTTCGACCGCTCGAGCGCGATCCGGCGTGGGAGTCCGTATCGCGAAGCGCCCGAGCGCCGGTCGTGGCCGGGGCCGAACGATCTGCGATTCACTCGCAGATCGTGCGAAGGCGGCGTCGACCGCTTTGCGGATATCGGATGTACTGGTCGCATAAACCACGTTCGCATACCGACCACCGGCACGTGCACGGCGAGAGCTGCGGGCATACGACAATCTCGCCACGACGATCACGTCGACGAACACACGTTGGCCGTCTCTTTGCGGCAGACGTTCGATTGCGAGTCGCATACCTGCGACGGACACGCGGAGGACCATCAGCACGGTACCGGTTGCGGGATGAAGCCGTTCCTTACGGCGATCACATCGATTACATCGTTACGTCGCATCTTCACAATCGGCACGAAGACCACTGTGACGAGCATGGCAGCGTCGCTCTCGTGTAACGTCTGCGGCCGCCTGCGACAGCTCGTACGGCGACCGTAAAACTCGATGGTAATGCTCGTCGAGTTCGAAGGCGCGTTGCCGCTCGAGCGACGTACGGTTCTGCTCGATGGCGTCGCACTGAATATCGTCGACGCGGCCGCAGACGCGGCAGATGGCGTGATGGTGATGCTCTTCGCCGCAGTAAACGAAGCTGGCTTCGCTTTCGTCCATCGCGAAACGGTGCCGAGTTCCTCTAGGAGTTCGAGCGTCCGATACACCGCCCGAGATGGAAGTGTGAACCCCATCGGCTGTAAGCCGTTTTATAAAGATGGCGGCGGCGCTACGAAGCTCGAGGCGATGTAGGAGCCAGAGCGCGATCGGTGTGCCGTTGAGGAAGCGACGTGCTCCGCTTCGGTCTCGTCGCCGCCATTGAGTGCCTCGGCCGCTGCCGCACAGAGCCGGCACCAGGGAGCGAACGCCCGGGGCAGACTGCCGTGATGCTCGGCGTACTTTTCGAGATCTGCAAGGCAATCCAAAGCGGCCGCATACCAATTGGGCTGGGGCTCCGAGCTCATTGCCCGAAGCGTAAGCCGAGATCGAACTCGCGCGGGGGCGCGTAATGCGTTCCCTGTGCGTTGAGGAACGTTACGTAGTATCGATCGTTGAGGAGGTTCTGGATGCGTGCCGTCAGCGCCACTCCCTTGGAGAGTGCGAAGCCCTTCTCGGCGGCGAAAATCGTATGTGGCGTCTCCTTGCAATCGTCGCTCGCGGGCGAACAGAATGCGGACGAGAGTCCACTGCCGTACTCGGCATCGCCCGAGAACCAGCCGCCACGGCGATCGTTGCGGAGCAGGCCGGCGGTAACGCTCCAGCGTTGTTCGTGATCGGCGGGCGTAAAGATCGTCGGCGATCCGAAGCACGGAGCGAGCAGCTGCGTCTCACAGCCTTCGTTGAGCGAGATCGTATGATTGACGTTGATGTAGGCCCGGCCGTTATTTTGCAGCGGCGCGACATAGTCGAGAGTCTCCGCCGATAGCCGGCCCAAGACGTAATTGATGTCCTGGTGCAGGAGCGTAACGCCGACTTGCGTGTCGTCGATAAGATTGTTCGCATTCTTCTGCCAGATGCGAAAGCCGAGGCTGCCGGCGCCGATCGGGACGTGGCCGCCGAACTCGAGTTGCGTATCGCGTTCCGGCAGGAGATCGAACTGCGCCTTCGTCGCTTGCAGCGGTAAGTTGAGCTCTTGGGCGGCCGTCGGGTCGACGTTCTCGAAGGAAAACGGCTCGAAGAACCGGCCGAGGTAGGCGTAGATCGAAGTCCGAGGCCCGAAGAAGCGCGTTAACTTCAGCCGGGGGCTGAAGGCCCCGAAGCCCTGCGCGAAGCCGGTCGACCGAATATTGAAAAAGTCGTAACGGATGCCGTAGTCGGCCTCATACTGATCCGAGATGCGCCAGCTGTCCTGGAGATAGGATTGGTAAGTATTACCGACGTTCGGGTTGTTATCTCGCACGGTGATCGGTGCGTCCGGAGTCGCCGGCGCGAGCACGGGCGAGAGAAAGTTGTTCGGTTGTAGCGTAACGTCGTAATGCTTGACCACGCGGGTGGAATCGTAATTACCGCCGGCGCGGAGTTCGTGACGTCCCAGGCGGGCGACGTAGTCGCCTTGCAGGATGTAGTCGATCGCGGTTTTGTCGTCGGTAAGTGAGTAAGCGCACGTCGTCGGCGAGAAATTCCCGGTCGAGAGGGCCGTCGCACAGTCGGTCGACGCACCGCCGTTACCGAACGGAGCGGGCGTCGTATTGAGCGATTCACCGTAGGCCCAGTCGGCCGCCGGATCGCCGTAGTCGCGAATATGCGACACCTTCGCGGCAGGTCCGAAGCTTAGGGACGAAGTTGCGCCGAGCGCTTTACGGAACTGCAGGTTTACGAACGTGTCGTCCTGCGATTCGTTATCGTCGGTCGTCGCCGGCTCGCCGTACTGCGTGTCATTGGGAATCTGGAACGTCCGAAAACTATGAATGAGCGTGAGATCGGTGAAGGCTCCGCTGTTTCCACCTAGCGTTACGCGCGCGAATTGATTCGCGTCGCTGCCGTTATCGTGCGGAGAGTCGAAGTCCGGAGGGTCGAGCTCCCGTGTCGAGCGCTGATTGCGGAGCGCAACGTCGTAGCCGCCGCTCGTGCCCAGCGGAGCATGATAGCCGAGCGTTTGATCGAGATCGCTATACGAGCCGTAGTGAACGTCGCCGTCGAAACCGGCGGGACCGGCACCGGAGCGGGTCGAGATGTTCAGGATCGAACCGAAGCGCAGTCCGTATTGCGCCGGATACGCTCCTTCGATCACGTCCAAGAACGAGATGTCGCTCGGATCGATCTCGCTGCCGACTTCACGGTTGAGCGCCTGGGGCAGCGGTACCCCGTCGATCAGATAATCGATAACGCCGTGATCGCCGTTGACGTGAACGACGCCGTTGGCGCCGCGCGCCGCTCCCGGAAGCTGAACGAGCGTCTCCGGAAAACTGTCGCTCGTCGGCGATCGCGTCAAGAACGTGGAGTTGAGCGTGACGTCCGCACCGCTGCCGCGTACCGGCGGGTCGCGCACGACCGTCACGTTGCCGATCGTCTTCAAATCGGCGAGCGGGAGGTCGAGCGAAGCGCCGCTCAAGCCGAGATCCAAACGCGCTTCGGCATGTAAGCTCGCCGAACTCGCAGTTACCGTATACGTGCCGAGCCCGAGCGAAGCGAAGGCGAATCGGCCTTTCGCGTCGGTCGTGGTCCGAGTCGTGCTGTTGTTTCCCGTGGCCGCCACGCCGGCGTTTGCTACCGGGACGCCACGATCGGTCACGATGCCGATTAGGAAGGCGCTACTGGATGCGGATCGCGCCGCTGCCGGCCAAGCCGCCGCTACCAAAGAGACGAGAACCACGCCGAACAGGCGTGACGAAAGAAGAGTCATGCGATCCTCTGAGACGTGATACGAGCAGCGACCAACGCGAACGCGAACCGTGCGCTCCCGAACTAGTGCTTCTGAAAAGTCATTATCAATAAGCTTTTAACCGCTCGCTGCGCGGACCCCTTCCCAGCGACCTGAACTTACCAACGTCGCGAATCGGAGTTGCTTGCGGAAGATCGCGAAAGGTTTACGTTCGGAGCGAGGAGCGCTGAGGCAGCGACGCCGTAGCGTGGCGACCAAGAACGACCACGATGAGCCGGGCGAAAAGACGAGCGAGACTTCGTACCACTTTCGATCGCGACACGAGCGAAGGCGATCGCGAGCGTGCCGGCAAGCCCGTCCGCAACCGCACGACTCTCATTCAATCTCTTCTGCGTGCCAAGCCGTCGAAAAACATCTCCTCGGCAGATCGTTTAAAGACAAAAAAGTTTCACCACGGCAGCTTGGGTGTGCCGTATAAGTAAGCCGCCAAAGCGAAACGATTTTGAGCACGACTCCTAAGTAGCCGAGGTAACGATATCGGCGGCGTCGTATTTCGGCGCCGACGGGACTCCGAGAACGACCAACTTCGGAAATCGTCACGGTGTTACCATCGCCGAAGCATGCGTCGACGACGCTAATCACGCGCGATCTTACTTAGAAATAAAATAGCTCGGCCCGTGCTCAAACCCGACTTTTGTCGCTATTTACATTAACCGCTGTTGGAGTATTAGTGACCTCTGAAGACCATTGCGTCGTCGCGCTCGGCGACTTCCTCAAGGCTAAATTCCCGACCGCCACGGTGGCTTTACTACCGCTCGAACGCACGGCAGCAATTTTCGAAGTCAGCGAGGTCTCCGAGCCATTTTTCATCGAGATCACCGACGCGGCGCTCGCCATTCTGGCGCAAAAACAGTTCCCGTGTTCCGATCAGCTGAAGCTAATCGACGAGCAAACGAATCTGTTTACCAACGCTTCCCGAGTGGCCGGCCACGTTCGGGTAGACGCTAGCGTGGTCAACCTCTTGCCGTAACGTCCATGAAGCCTAAGGCGCGCTCCCACCCGGTGAAGCGCACCCGTTAGCCTCGCCGAACACGTTTGGTCCGCGGCTCGGCCAGGCTGCGAGTTCCGCGAAGCTGCCGCTCGCTGCCGGCGAAGTAGCATGACGTGGTCGTACATCTCATCGACGGCACCTACGAACTTTTCCGCCAATTCTACGGCCTCAAGCGATTCAACAAAGGTAAGGATCGTCAGTTCGGGGCGGTAGCGGGCGTACTCAACACCGTGCTGCAGCTGCTCGCCGGCGGGGCCACGCACGTCGGCGTCGCGACCGATCACGTCATCGAGTCGTTCCGCAACGAACTATGGAGCGGTTACAAGACGGGTGACGGTATCGAATATGCCTTACGGGCGCAGTTCGAGCCGTTCGAGGAGGCCCTGACCGAGATGGGCGTTACGGTTTGGCCGATGGTCGAACTCGAGGCGGACGATGCGCTCGCCTCCGCGGCGGCCGGCGCCTCCAAAGATTCTCGCGTCGAGAAAGTTTGCATTTGGACGCCGGATAAGGATTTGGCGCAGTGCGTTCGCGCGGATCATGTCGTGCAGATGGATCGGAAAAGTAAGCAGATCCGCGATGCCGCCGGCGTTCGAACGAGGTTCGGAGTGGACCCGGCCTTCATCGCGGACTACCTCGCGCTCGTCGGCGACGCCGCGGACGGCTACCCGGGCATCCCGGGCATCGGTCCGAAAGGTGCGGCTTCTCTCATCAACCGCTATGGCCGGATCGAAGACTTCCCCTCGCAGGTGCTCGGCGAGCGCCGTAGCTCGGCACTCTTATTTAAGCAACTGGCGACGCTTCGCAGCGACGTACCGTTGTTCGCCGATGTCGACGAGCTCGCATGGCGCGGGCCTACCGCCGGTTTCTCTGCCTGCTGCGAGCGTCTCGGCGCTCCCGAATTAGCGACTCGCGCCCAAGCAGCGTATGCGGCGCAGAGTCTAACGTCGCATCCGATCCAAAGCGAGATTTAGACGCAAGACGTTGACGTGCGGCTCGCCAAGAAAACCGAGCTGCGGCATCGTAATCGTCCTCCGAATCAGCGCGTTTACGGCAACGAGCGGTAAGCGCCGGATCTTCGCGATGCGCGCGGCTTGATAGAACGCCGCTTGCGGCGAAATATCGGGGTCGATTCCGCTCGCACTCGAGGTGACGAGGTCCATCGGCAGCGGCACGGTAGCGTCCGGATTCGCCTTCTTCTGGGCCTCCACGGCGGAGCGCGTCGCGTCCACCAGCTTTTTCGACGCGGGCCCGAGATTCGTCGCACCCGTTGCCGTGGGATCGTAGCCGTTCTTTCCCGCAGCGGAGGGCCGGCCGGTAAAGTAGCGCGGCTGCGTCCAGAGCTCGCCGACGATGTCCGACCCGATCGCTCGGCCGTCCAGCACGCGAAGCGATCCGTTCGCTTGACTGGGAAAGACGATCTCAGCGACGCCCGTGAGCAAGAGCGGATAGACGATGCCCATTAGAACGATCGTCACGAATGCGAACATGACGGACGTAGCGAGATAGCGCAGGATACCGCCGCGCTCCGCAGCCGGCTTCGGGCGCGGCTGCGGCTGAGGAGCATCGGGTGACGCGGCCGGATCGACCACGTCCGATACGCTTACCCCAGACATACGAGAAGACCGTCGGGCTTTGCCCGCTTTTTAGCGACGATCCTAATTCGGTCTGATTCGGCCGAACGAAGCAAGAACGGATGCGACCCCCTCGATTTCATCTAGAACGCCGTTCCGGTTCGGAGCAGGACGTGATCGGCGATCGGACCGAGCGCGTCGCCGGGAAGAAACGTAAGCGCCCCCACGACGATGACGTTCGCGAGTATCAGCGTCGCGAACAGCGGCGTATCGGTCTGCAGCGTTCCCCGCGTTAAATCGTTGCGCGGCTTCGCTGCAAACGCACCCGCCAGCGCGAGCGTCGGCACGATCGCGGCATAGCGCGCGACACCCATCGTCAGCCCGGTCAGAATGTTGTAAAACGTGTTCGGCCCAAGCCCCGCCATCGCGCTGCCGTTGCTCGCCGCGGAAGACGTAAAGGCGTAGAAGATTTCGGAGAAGCCGTGGGGGCCGGCGTTCGAAAGCGTCGCGAGACCCGGCGGCGTGACCGCGGCGATGGCCGCCGGCAGCAAGATGGAGAACGGAAAGACCAGGAGCGCGATGATGACCAGCGTGATCTCCCTGCGCTCGATCTTATTTCCAAGGTATTCCGGAGTTCTGCCGACGAGCAGGCCGGCAACGAAAACGGTGAGCAACACGAACGTCAGCATGCCGTAGAGGCCGCTGCCGACGCCGCCGAAAGCGACTTCGCCGAGTTGCATGTTGACGAAAGCCACCAGGCCGCCGAGCGGCGTCAGCGAGTCGTACGCAAAGTTTCCGGCGCCGACCGTCGAGTCCGTCGCGACCGCGAGCGACAAGCCGGCATCCGAAACGCCGAACCGGACCTCTTTACCTTCCATGTTTCCGCCGGCGACGCCGAGCTGATGGATGAGCGGATTCCCTTGCCCTTCGAAGATGGAAGCCGCTATGAGACCGCCGATAAACAGTGCGGACATCGCCCAAAAGAGCATCCAGCCTTCGCGTGGCTTGTTGACGATGCGCCCGAACGTGTGCGTCAAAGCTGCCGGGATCAGGAACATCGCCAGCAGCTGCAAAAAATTGCTGATCCCCGTCGGATTCTCATTGGGCGAGCTCGAATTCGCGCCCACGAAACCGCCGCCGTTTCCACCGAGCAGCTTGATGCTCTCTTGCGATGCCATCGGGCCGCCCGTTAGCGTTTGCACGGCTCCATCGAGCGTCCGCACATCGCGATACGGCGCGAGATTTTGCGGCTCGCCCTGCCAAATGAAGGCGATGGCGAAGACCGTCGACAGCGGCAGCAGCACGTAGAGTATGGCTCGCGTCAGATCGACCCAGAAGTTGCCGATCGTCCCACACTTTTGCCGTCCCAAGCCACGGGCGAGCGCGATGGCGACGGTTAGCCCGATCGCGGCCGCGATGAAATTTTGCCACGCGAGTACCGTCATCTGCGAGAAGTAGCTCATCGTACTCTCGCCGGAATAGAATTGCCAATCGGTCGTCGTCGCGAAGCTGACCGCCGTGTTCCAGGCGAGGTCCGGCGCGAGGTTACCGAAATGCTGGGAGTTAAACGGCAGCACCGCCTGCGTCCGCAGCGCGACGTAGACGATCGCGATGCTGGCCGCCGACATCGCAAGTAAGGCGAACGCGTACGCTTGCCACGTCATCTCCAGGAGCGGGTCGACGCGGCAGACGCGATAGATCGCAAGCTCGACCGGAACGATGAGCCGCGATGCGAAGGTGCGCCGGCCGGCGAAAACGTCGTCGATGTAGGCGCCGAGCGGTCTGACCGTGAAAAAGAGGATGACGAAGAATGCGATCGCGGTAATGATCACCGACGAAGCATAACCGCGACCGGCCGCACTGAGGAGCCGCCGAACGAGTTATCCGTTCGGATAGCACACGCAGCAGTAGCGCGTTAAGGTCGGCCGACGTAACGCGACGGACTGCGGTTATCTTTTAAGCGCCTTCAAAGGGACGCCTTGGCTTTACCGGCGTCGCGAACGAAGCGAGCGTCCCCCAATCGTCTGCGTCGTCGTGTTTTCGGCAGAGAAGAGAACTCGGCTGCGATCGTTAACGGCTAGAAAGTCGAAGTCGACGAGCGGCGGCGACTCGGTCCTGAACCGGGCAAACGCACGACTCCCGTGCACTTTTCGGCGAGCGGACCCCGCCGTAACGTGCTGTCCGTCGTTAAAAACCCGTCGGCCGATTGCCGGGATACGCCGGAGGCACCGGTGACTCGCTAACGCCGCGCGATGCAGATCGTGGCCCGGTCCGAGTCGAAATTCAAGCGGACGAACACGACGCTCACGCGCTGGGTCCCGTGCGCGAACGGAAATTCGAATTCGAACGGTTCGATGCTCGTGTCGGGGGAGCTGAGGAAATCGTCGTACCGCCCCTCGAACTCCCGCAAGGCCGTACACGGCGCAACGTCGTGAAAGAAATTACGGCCGACGACGCGCGCCCGCGTCAATCCCGCCAATTCGCTTTCGTACGCGTTGTACTCGAGAATGGTACCGGCTCGATCGACGACGATTACGCCGAAGGGTAACGTGTCGAGATCCGCGCCGAGAGCGGCGGCGCGCTCGAGATCGAAAGGCTGAAAGAGATTCATGACCGTACGAATGTTCCTTATGCGTCCACGGTGTAGTTAGCGACGGTAGCTGCGGCGAGGCCGTCGTCCCACAGGAGTGCGCGCGCGCCGTTACGGAGCGCACGCTCGTTGCCGCCGTAACTTTCGCCGCCGCGGCTCTCGAAGGCGAAGCGCGCCCGGTCCAAGCGGAGTGCCGCGGCGAGCGTATGCATCGCGCCGCCGTCCACGTCGCTCTGCACGAGCACGACGCAAACGGCATGCGCGGCTTGCAACCGGTCGCGTCGCACGAGCGACCACTTCGTCACCGCTTCGTCCGGCAAACACTCGCTGAGCACGGCGCCGCCGCCCGCGACGATGCGGCTCTCGAGGGCGCGGTGTTCGGGCGGGTACGTGTTGCCCAGACCGTGCCCGACGTAGGCCAGCGTCGGCGTTCCGGCGGCGAGCGCACCCTCGTGCGCCGCGGCATCGATACCGCGGGCGAGGCCGCTGACGATCGGTCCCGGTAGCGCCGCCGCAAGCGCGTGCGCCGCGGCCTGGTGTTCCGTTCGGCCGCGCTCGCCAAGCTGACCGAAGCGGAC
>CAXUFI010000004.1:1880-31716 GCA_964250245.1 uncultured bacterium | reverse complement strand
GGCCGCGCTCGCCGAGCGCATCGTGGGGGCGGGCGGCGAGGCTGCGTATCTCCGGACCGACGTCACCAAACGCGGCGACCTCATGGGGCTCGTGGCGCAGGCGCGAGAGCGGTTCGGACGGCTCGACGTGCTGGTCGCCAACGCGGGCGCGATGCCGATCGGTCCGGTCGACGAACTCGCCGTCGACGACTGGGAGCAGATGGTCGACGTGAACATCAAGGGCGTGCTGTACGGCATCGCCGCAGCGCTGCCCGTATTCCGGGAGCAGGGCGCGGGCCACTTCGTCAATATCGCCTCCACCGCTGCCCGGAAGACGACGCCGAATCAAACGATTTACTCCGCCACGAAGGCCGCGGTGCTCGCAATCTCCGACGGTCTTCGCCAGGAGCTCGCCGGGACGTTGCGCGTGACGGTCATCTCGCCCGGCTTCACCGACACGCAGTTCGCCGATCACATCAAGAACGAGGAACTCAAGGCGCAGATCGCACGGGCCGGCAAGGCGTTCGCGATGCCGCCCGAGGCCGTCGCCCGCGCGATCGCCTACGCGATCGAGCAGCCCGACGACCTCAACGTCGGCGAAATCATCATTCGCTCGACGGCACAACCGTAAATCGCGACCGCTCGGTCGCGCTAGCTAACGCAGCTTGATGAGCGGCGCGGGTTCCGGCTCGCCGGCGAACGTCTCGGCGAGGATCGCTTTGAGTTCGCCGTTTTCGGCCATCGGCGCGAGGATGTCGGTGTCGCCGTAAAACTTGCCGCCGATGAACACTTTCGGCAACGTCGGCCAGTCCGTCATCTTCGAGAGAACGTCGCGCTTGGCCATGTCCTCCAGGACGTTTACGACCTCGAACGGGTACCCGAGCCGGCCGAAGAACTGGATCGTCTCCAGGGTGAAGCCGCACAGCGGCATGTCCTTGGTCCCTTTGCCGTAGACGAGAATTTTGTTGGACGTTACTTCGCGTTCGATCTCTTGACGCAGGCCGTCGACAGACATTTATTGCTCCAGTAGTTCGGTGCGGATCGACATGGCATGGATGCGGCCGTCCGAGCGGGCGTCGGAAAGGGCGGCTTCCACCATGCGATGGCGGTCCATGAGCGAGACGCCCCGGAACGCTCCCGATTTCACGAACACATTGAAGTGATCTTTGGTGCCGGTGAGGTCCACGATATGGACCTCGGCGTCCGGCATCGACTGCCGGATGAGCGTCGTCATCGAATCGTTTTCGATCATGGCCCCGCGCCTGTTCGTGGCAGGGGGGCCGCGGTCTTGCCGCGGTTTACGAGAGCCTCGGCCGCTCCTCGTCCCGGATTGCGAGCCAAAAGGATCTCGCTTCCCGCAGGCTCTCGGGCAGGATCGTCATCGCTTTCTGCATCGCCTTGCTCGCGCCGGAAGCGACGATTAACGCCGCGACCCCGAGCAGGACGGCCGGCACGCCGCGGACGCGCAGCCGCTTACCCACCGAGATCCGGCTGCCGGCGACGAGCCCGCCGGCGTCGAGGAGTTTGAGTGCGCGCGGCGCGTTCATCGAAGCCGCCGCTTCGCGCCGTGGGGAGCGCGTCCCGCCGGATGAGGCGCTCCATCCCGGCGAGAAGCCCGGTCATCATGACGGCGGCCGTTCTACGCAGCCCGGGCTCGCTCGAGCAAAATCGGCTCGTGCTGGAAGAGCGCGAGCGACCCGTGCCCGCCGCGGGCGAGATCCTCATTCGGGTTCGGGCCTGCGGCGTCTGCCGGACGGACTTGCACATCGTCGCGGGCGAACTCGCGCCGCGCCAGGCCGCGATCGTACCGGGCCACCAGATCGTCGGGACGATCGAGCGCGCCGGCCCGGGCGTAGCGCTCGCCGAGAATGCGCGCGTCGGCATCTCCTGGCTCGGCGATACGGACGGGACGTGCGCGTACTGCCGCGGCGGGCGCGAAAATCTCTGCGACGCTCCGACGTTCACCGGCTACGATCGCGACGGCGGGTTCGCTACCTACGCGCTGGCACGCGCCGGCTTCGCTTATGAGCTGCCGGAAGCGCTCGACGATCTCGCGGCCGCGCCGCTCTTGTGCGCGGGCATCATCGGCTTTCGCGCTCTACGCGTGGCGGGCGTCGAACGGGGCGAGCGCGTCGGTCTCTTCGGCTTCGGCTCGTCCGCGCATCTCGCGCTCCCCGTTCTCAAGGCCTGGGGCTGCTTCGTGGCGGTCGCTACGCGCGGCCGGGAGCATCGGGCCTTCGCCGCGCGCCTCGGCGCGGACTGGGTCGGCTCGGAACTCGAACGGCCACCCGAAGCGCTCGACCGTGCCGTGACGTTCGCGCCGTCGGGCGACGTGGTGGTCGCCGCGCTCGGCGCGCTGCGCAAGGGCGGCGTCGTCGCGATCAACGCGATTCATTTGGACCGCATCCCGCAGTTCGATTACGATTCGCTGCTTTGGGGCGAACGCGAACTGCGCAGCGTGACGAACATGACCCGCGACGACGCGCGCGATTTTTTAGCGCTCGCCGCCGAACTGCAGCTCCGGCCGGCTACGACGGTCTTTCCGCTCGAGCGCGTGAACGACGCGCTGCGCGCGGTGGCCGCGGACGCGATCGACGGTGCGGCCGTTATCACGATGGAGGAACGGATGTGAACGCGCTCGAGCGCGTGCGGGCGGCAGCGCTTCGCTTACCCGATTCGAACGAACGTCTAAGCCACGGCATGCCAACATTTTTTATCCGCGACAAGAAGTCGTTCGCGATGTTCGCGGATCTCTATCACGCCGATCTGCGGACGACGCTGTGGCTTGCCGGACCGCCGGGTGCGCAAGAAGCGCTCGGCTCGCGCGGCTGGATCGGGCTCGTGCTCGACGCGCGAACCGATTGGAAGGACGTCGAGCTGCTGCTCGGCGAGGCGTACGCGCACGTCGCGCCGCAAACATCAGCGGCGCTGCTCGACGTTCGAGAGACGAGGGTGTGATGTTCGTTCGCATACTCGTCGCGCTCGCTCTCCTAACGTGGTTTACCGGATCTCGCTTTCCGGTCGCGGCGGCCGACTCGCCCGATCCCTTCGTCTGGCTCGAAAACGTGAACGCGCCGCGTTCGCTCGATTGGGTGAAGGCGGAGAACGCGAAGACGCTCGCGGTGCTGCAACAAGATCCGCACTTTTCGAGCTTTTACGCGGGCGCGCTAAAGATCGCGGAGGCGACGGACCGTATTCCGTCGCCGGTCATCATCAACGGCCGCATCTTTAATTTCTGGCAGGACGCAGCTCACGTCCGCGGCATCTGGCGTTCCACCTCGCTCGCCGACTATGCGAGGGCCGAGCCGGCGTGGACGACCGTCTTGGATCTCGACGCGCTCGCGAACGCCGAGCATCAGAACTGGGTTTGGGAAGGCGCCGACTGCGATTCGCCGAGCAAAACGCGTTGCCTCATTACGCTTTCGGACGGCGGCGAGGACGCCGCGACCGTGCGCGAATTCGACCTTACGACCGGGCAATTCGTAGCGGGCGGTTTCTCGCTGCCGCGCGCGAAGCAGACGATCGCGTGGGTGGACGACGACACGCTGCTCGTTTCGCGCGCCTGGTCGCCGGAAGAAATAACCGCCTCGGGCTATCCCTACATCGTCAAGCGATTACGGCGCGGCCGGCCGCTCTCGAGCGCGGTCGAAGTATATCGCGGAACGGCGAGCGACGTCGACGCGGCTCCCTTTGAGTTGTCCGACGGCGCCGGTCACCGCTTCGTGTTCGTTCTGCGCGGCGTTTCGTTTTTCGAGAACGAGACGCACCTCGTAACGGCAAGCGGCACGCCGAAACTCGAGATGCCGCTGAAGTCCAGTATCGAGGCGGTCGTGGCCGGCCGGCTACTCGTGCGGCTCGACGATGACTGGAACGCGGGCGGTCGACTCTTTACACGGGGATCGCTCGTGTCGGTGGATCTCGCCGCGCTTACCGCCGATCCGCAGCATTTGCAACCGACGGTCGTGTACGTACCGGGGCCACGCCAGGCGTTGAACGATGTAGGCGCGACGCGAGACGGCGCCGTCGTCACGACGCTCGACAAAGTCAGCGGCCGCGCTTTCGTCTACACGCCCGCGGCGAACGACGGCTGGCGGAAACGGGCTCTCGTTCTGCCCGATAAGTCGACGCTCGAGCTCGGTTCGACCGACATATACGGCTCGCAGGCATTCCTATCGGTAACGAACTTTCTAATGCCGACGACGTTGTCGCTTCTCGATACGGGCTCGGGAACGCTTGAGACGGTCAAGACGCTCAAGCCGAGGTTCGACGCTTCGCAGGACGTCGTCGAGCAAGACGCTGCCGCCTCGACGGACGGGACACGGATCCCGTACTTCATCGTGCATCCCAGGCACGTAAAGTACGACGGAACGAATCCTACCATCATCAACGCGTACGGCGGCTTCGCCGACTCCTTGACGCCGCGTTACGACGGCGTGCTCGGAGCGTTGTGGCTCGCGCACGGCGGCGTCTACGTGCTCGCCAATATCCGCGGCGGCGGAGAGTTCGGGCCGGCGTGGCACGAGGCCGGGTTGAAAACGCGGCGGCAAATCATCTACGACGATTTCGCGGCGGTCGGCCGCGATCTCATCGCGCGCAAAATCGCGGCGCCGGCACGCCTGGGCATCGAGGGCGGGTCGAACGGCGGCCTGCTCATGGGCGTGGAGTTCACGCAACATCCCGAACTCTGGCATGCGGTCGACATGCGCGTTCCGTTGCTCGACATGCTGCGGTACGAGCACATAGCGGCGGGAGCGTCGTGGGTCGGCGAGTACGGCACCGTCGCGAAGCCCGACGAGCGCGCTTTCCTTGCATCGATCTCGCCGTATGCCAACCTGCGAGCAGGCGTCGCTTATCCCGAGCCGTTCATCTGGACCACTACGAAAGACGACCGCGTGGGCCCGCAGCACGCGCGCAAATTCGCCGCGAAACTCGCGTCGCTGCACGTGCCCTATCTGTTCTACGAGGTCACCGAAGGCGGCCACGGCGCGGGCGCAAATCTGAAGGAACGCGCGTTCACGTCCGCCCTCGAGTACACGTACTTCGCGCGGCAGCTTCTGCCCGCCGGCGGTCCGTAGCCGTGCGAGGAAGAGTTCTCGGCATGTGGGGCCGGATGTCGAGTCCGATCGTCAAGGACGAAGCGAAACGAAACCTCGCTGCTCCGCAACGGTCACCCGAGAAGAAAGTCGAACGAGACTTCGGTCTGGGTAGGTAGCGATGGTGACGATTCGCTCGCGCGGGCGAAGCGCTATCAGACCTTGAGCCGACCAGGAAGGACGCGAGCAGCAAGGCGCGGTGCCGCTCTTACTTATTCGGTAGTTGCTTTGCCCTTACCGCGCCACCGGACCATCCGTAGCATTAATATAATTTGAGCGGCTGCCGCCGCCCAAAGCGCATAGTTCCGGTCTTGCTCGGGAAGCACGGTAAACAGTAAGAACGCGGCGCAGATAAAGTTCGTCAGTCCTCCCGTCCATCCGCGCCACGTACTAGAATCGGAACGAGCCAACAGCAGATTGAAGAAACTCGTCACCATGAAGACTACCTGCCACTGGCTAAACATTGCAAGACCTCGTGATAAACTATCGATGCAAATAAGTAGACAGCGGCCAAGGCTAACGGAGCGAGGCCGTACGTCGTTTAGATTGCGCGGTCGCACCTCCTACCTCGAAATGATTAAGTTTACTGCGTAACCGCGGCCCGAATCACACTGCGTCTCAGGCTCGACCGTCCCTCGAACCGATCCGCGTCGCGGCTTCGATGCGACGTCTACGCGCCGTCCCGAAGGCCGCCTCGGTGCGAGCGCGTATGCTCGGGCGATGAAAGCAGTACGGTTGAACGAACTCGGCGGGCCGGAGAAGCTTCATGTCGAGGAGATCGAGCAGCCCTCGCCGGGTCCGAACGAGGTCGTCGTGCGGCTCGGGCGCGCCGCGTTGAACCGCCGCGACGTGTTCATCACACAAGGGCTCTATCCGGGTATCGAATTGCCGCGGACGCTCGGTTCCGACGGCACGGGAACGATCTCGGCGGCCGGCCCCGGCGTGCACGACGCGCAGGTCGGGCGGGCGGTCATCATCGATCCGGAGTTCGGCTGGAGCGACGATCCATCGGCGCCCGCGCGGCACGGCGAGATTCTCGGGATGCCGAAGGACGGGACCTTCGCGGAATACGTGCGCGTGCCCGCGACCGCGATCTATCCGAAACCTGCGGCCCTGAGCGATGACCAAGCCGCGGCGCTGCCGCTCGCGGGCCTGACCGCCTATCGCGCGGTCTTCACGCGCGGCCGGATCACGAAAGACGACGTCGTGCTCATCACGGGCATCGGCAGCGGCGTGCAGACGTTCGTGCTGCTCTATGCGGTTCACGCCGGCGCGCGCACGATCGTAACGTCGGGCAGCGATGCGAAGCTCGCGCGGGCGAGAGAACTCGGCGCCGACGTCGGCATCAATTACAAGACCGATGCCGATTGGCACAAATCGGCTCGTAAGGCGGCGGACGACAGGGGACCCTCGCTCGTCGTCGATTCGGCCGGCGGCGAGACGCTCGCGCGCTGTCTCGATATCGCCCGCACGGGCGGCCGCGTCGTCGTCTACGGCGGCACGCAGGGCGATGCGAAGATTCGCCCCTTTTCGATCTTCTGGAAGCATCTCGACATTCTCGGCACGTCGATGGGAAGCCCGAGCGACTTCCGTGCGATGCTCGAATTATTCGAGAACGGGCTGCATCCGGTCGTGGATCGCGTGTACCCGCTGGCCGAAGCGGCGGCCGCCGCCCGGCGGCTGCTCGACGGCGATCAATTCGGAAAAGTGGTGCTCGCAATCGCCTGAGGCCGCGCGGGCGACCTACGTTTCGACGAGCGAGTACGACTCGAGCGGGACGCCGTCGCGCAGCGGCTCACCGCGCACGCGTCCCTCGCGTTCGAGCGCGATCGGATACGCGAGCACTTGCTGCGCAGCCGGGGGCCGAAGCGCCGCGTCGACGTTGCGATACAGCTGCGCGACGATTTGCGAGACGCTTCGTTCGCCCGCGGCGAGTATGTCGAGAAGCTGCCGCTCGCGAAGTTCGCGATGCGCGAGATACTCTTCGATCTTCGCAAGCGGCGTCGCGACGCGCGGGCCATGGCCGCCGTAGATCGTCTTGGCCGCCGGATACTCGTCACGCAGGCGCCGCAGCGTCGCTTGATAGGCGCGCATCGAGCCGTCGGGCGGCGCGATGACGACCGTTCCGCGTCCGACGATCACGTCTCCCGGGAATAAACGCGTCTTCCGCCGCGAACCAAAAGACGAGGTGATCGCCGGCCTGACCCGGTGCGTGCAGAGCTTGCAGCAACGCGCCCTCGACCGCGACGGCCGTGCCGTCGGGAACGGCCCGCGTGAAGGGAAACGCCGCTGCCGGCTGCGCGTAGACGGGAGCGCCCGTGAGCTCGCGGAGAAGCGCGGCGCCCGGCGCGTGATCCGCATGGCCGTGCGTCACGGCGATCGCGGCGATCCGGCAGCCGTTCTGCGTTGCCGTCGCGACCAGGCTCCGGACGTGCCCGCTATCGGCCCGCCCGGGATCGATCGCGAGCGCTTCGCCGAGGCCAAGGATGAGGTGTGAGTTCGTCGCGTCGAGCGTGAGCGGCGATGGATTCGGCGCCGGCCGGCACTGCACGCGGGACCTACCCGAACGGTTCGCACCATGGCAGGTCGTAACCACTTCGCTCTCTACGCCCATACCCTGCAACGAGATCCGCAAGTTCGGGAGAATTGCGGCGCTTGCAAGCAGACTAGTCCGACTAGTTACCTTATTCCAAATTTGTAGCGCCGAAATTGATACTACGTACGGATCGTACCGACATTAGCAGCTGTATGCCTTTGAAAGGTCTAAGGCAGCAAGCGCCGGTGTAGAGCGGCCTCTCGCATTATCGTCGCACTCGTACAGGTCCGTAATTACGATCGCGCTAATACCAAGCAATAATCTGCCTTTCCCTGCACTTTCTTCTCGAGCATGCTAAGCTGTCGAACGACGATTAGCGATCACCGCTAGCTGCCGCTACGGCACGAGGTAACTCCCATTGCAAGTGTACGATTATCTCGTTGTCGGCGCTGGCCTTGCCGGAAGCACGATCGCGGAGCGCTTGGCTTCGACGCAAGGCACTTCGGTTCTGGTCATCGACCGGCGCGAGCACCTGGCGGGCAACGCGCATGACGACTGCTATTTAGACGGTCTCCAATATCACGCGTACGGACCGCACATCTTTCACACCAATTCGCTGCGCGTGGTCGAGTATCTCTCGCAATTCACCGCCTGGCGGCCGTACGAGCACCGCGTCTTAAGTCGCGTTAACGGAAAGCTTGTGCCGGTTCCCATCAATAGAACGACGATCAACGCGCTGTTCGGCGTGCAGTTGGACGAACCCGGAGTCGGCCGCTTCCTCAAGCAGCGCGCGGAATCGTACTTGCGCATCGACAACTCCGAACAGATGATCCGTTCTCGAGTCGGTCGCGAACTCTACGAGCTCTTTTTCCGCGGTTATACGCGTAAGCAGTGGGGGCGCGATCCGAGCGACCTCGACGCGACCGTTTGCGGCCGCATACCGACGCGAACCGGCGACGACGACCGGTATTTCGGTGACTCGTTTCAAGCGATGCCGGCGAACGGCTATACCGCGATGGTCGCCAACATGCTTGCCAAGCCCAATATCGATATCGCACTCGGCGTCGACTACCGCTCGTTCGCCGGCCGGCTTCGAGCGCGGCAGCTCATCTTCACGGGTCCCATCGACGAGTACTACGACTATCGATACGGAAGGTTACCGTATCGCTCGCTGACGTTTCAATTCGAGACTCACGACGGCCCGCGCTTTCAAAGCGCGGCGTGCGTGAACGAACCGAGCGAAAGCGTGCCGTACACGCGCACGGCCGAATACCCCTATCTTACCGGCCAGGTCGCGGACCGGACGATCGTTTCCCGGGAATTTCCCGGTTCCGACGGCGATCCGTTCTACCCCGTGCCGTGTGCGGAGAGCCGGGCATTGTACCAGCGCTACGAAGCGCTGGCTGCCCGCGAGCCGACCACGATGTTTGCCGGGCGCCTCGGAGAGTACAAATACTTCAACATGGATCAGGTCGTAGCGTCGGCACTTGCTAAAGCGGAAACGTTGATGTGTAACGAGGTCGCTTCGTGAAGCTCGAACTTTGGGCTTCGCCCGAGCCGACGATCGCGCGCATCAGCGCCGGAGATTTTCGCGACCAGCGCGTGGAGACGGGCCATTACGAGCGGGACGACGATATCGAGCGGCTGAGCGTTCTCGGCGTTAGCGCGGTGCGCTATCCGGTGTTGTGGGAGAGCGTCGCTCCCGCGCATCCCGACGTGCGGGATTACGGCTGGGAGCGTCGCAGGCTCGGGCTGCTCGAGCAGCACGGTCTCGAGGCGATCGTAACGCTCCTGCATCACGGCAGCGGGCCGAGCTATACGAGCCTGATCGACGACGCGTTCCCGCAGCTCTTTGCCGCCTATGCCGAAGCGACCGCGCGTGAATTCCCGCACGTCCGGCGCTGGACCCCGATTAACGAGCCGCTGACGACCGCGCGCTTCTCCACGCTCTACGGCAACTGGTATCCGAACGAACGCGACGATCGCGCTTTCGGGCGGGCCATCGTCAACGAGATTCACGGCTATCTGCTCGCCGTCGAGCGGATCCGAAGCGTGATCCCCGGCGCCGAATTCATGCTGACCGAAGATTTGCAGAGCTTCACGGCGAGCGACGCGCGCGCTCAATCGTACGCTGACTTTAAGCGCCAGCGGGCATATCTTTCGATCGACCTCGCGTGTGGCAGAGTGGACGCCCGCCATCCGCTTTGGCCGTACCTCACGGAGCGTTGCGCGGTCTCTGCGGACCGCCTCGAATCGCTTCGACGCTTGGCACGGCCGCCGGATCTCCTGGGCTGGAACTACTATCCCAACTCGGAGCGACACTTGGGGACGTTATCGCGGGGCGACATTCGCAACGTTCCCGTCGTCGACGTTTCGCCCGTTCCCTTAAGCCCGAAGCCGATGCTCCGTGCGGCTTGGCAACGCTACCATCTTCCGATGGCGCTCTCCGAAGTGCACGTGATCGGCAACGATTGGGAACGGGTGCGCTGGCTCTTGCAGCGCTACGACGACGTGCTTGCCGTCCGCGCCGAAGGCATCGACGTCCGCGCGTTCGGCGCTTGGGCAGCGTTCGGGATGGTCGATTGGAACTCGCTGCTCTGCACGAGAGGCTCGGGCGTCGAGGATGGAATCTACGCTTTTGCCGGGCCCGGCGGCGAGCCGGTGCCGACGATCGTCGGAGATGCAATTCGAGCGCTCGCCAACGGCTCGCAACCGCCGAAGGCGGCGTCTATAGGATGGTGGGAGCAAAAGCACGCCTGCGTTTGGGCGTAGCGACGCTTCCGTTTGAGCCGTCCCCGGCTACCGTCACGGTAGCCTCACCGCGGTTTAGCTGACGGCGCAGCCGTCCTACCGATCGTGAAGGTGCATATGCGTCCTACGTTCACTCTCGTCGATACGCCGAACTACCGGCTCCTATCGGTTACGGGCGATATCGATGGTGCGACCGCGCCGGACCTCGGGCTCGCTTGTATGAGCTCGCTGCCCGTAATCGTCGACCTGCTTCAATGTCCGTATATGGACAGTAGCGGGCTCAACGTGTTGATGGCCCGAAGCCGAACGAATACGATTGCTCTTGTGTTGAAGCCCGCGTGCCGGATCTACCGCATCTTTGCGATCACGGGTCTGCTCGAGCGGTTCGTTATCGGCAGCACGCTCGCCGAGGTCGTGTCCGTCGTTGCCGCACCCGTAGTTCAGCGCACGTTCGTACGGCAGATGGCCGCGCAGTAATCTCCGCACATCGGGTGCGCCTGAGCCACGGCCGCTGGAGGCATCGTTCGCGGGGGCGCTAAGCAGTAGGACGGTGAGCCGGGATCGTCCATGAACGTCGTACTCGTTGAAGACGCGCCCGCTCTCGCCGCGCTGTGCGAGCGGCTCGCGGCGGTCGAACGCGTCGCTCTCGACACCGAATTCCATAACGAGCGCTCGTATGCGGCGCGGCTCATGGTCGTGCAGCTCGTCGCCGGGGACGAAGTCGCGCTGGTCGACCCGTTACGGATCACGAACCTCGAGCCCTTAGCCGAGGCACTCGCGTCCAAGACGGTCGTCGGTCATGCGCTCGCGAGCGATCTCAAGATTTTCGCGGACCGCTTCGACCGGCTTCCGCGCGCGGCGTTCGATACGCAACTCGCCGCCGCGTTTTGCGGTTACGGCATGTCGATATCGCTCGCCGACCTCATCGACGACGTCGTCGGCATTCGGTTGCGGAAGTCGCAAACGGTAAGCGATTGGAGTTCCCGTCCGCTTTCTCCGCCGCAGATCGACTATCTCGTCGACGACGTGCGCCACCTCTTCGCGTTGCAAGACACGTTGACCGCGCGCCTGGAAGCGGCAGGCCGCTACGGCTGGTACGAAGCGGAAGCCCGCGGCCTCGTCGATATGGCCAAGTATCGCCCGGATCCCGAGCGGCTGTATCTACGCGTCCCGGGCGCGATGCGGATGAACCGCCGGGAGCTCGGGATCCTTCGCGAGGTTGCCGTGCTGCGGGATCGGCTCGCGCGCGAGCGCGACGTACCGCTCAAATATATCATCCCGGACGACGTGCTGGCGCCGATCGTTTCGCTGCGTCCCGCCGAGCGCGAAGACCTCGCGCAATTGCGGCGGCTCGACGCGGGGGCGCGCAAGGCGTACGGCGACCGGATCGTGGCCGCCGTCGGTGTGGGCCTGAGCGTTCCCGATGAGGACCTGCCGCGTAAGCCCGCCCGTCCGCCGGGGCCCGAACGCGACGCGATCGTGGCTTGCCTCGCCGTCCTCGTCAACGCGATCGCGACTGAAAACGAACTGCCGCCGGGGCTGCTCGTCACCCGCGGTGCGCTGGAGCGGGTCGCACGGGAGTTGCCGGCGACCGCAGCGGAACTCGCGCACACGCTCGAAGCGAGCGATTGGCGTGCCCGGCTCGTCGCCGAGCCGCTGTTCGAATTGCTTTCCGGCAACGTGGCGCTCTCGATCGCCGGCGCCGGCCGCGGATCGCCCCGCGTCGTTCGCGTGGACGTTACCGAGGGCGGGCCGCAGGCGTAGCGAACCTCGCCACGGTCATGCAGCACGCGCATCCCGATAGTTTTCGCGCTCGAGGTACGCTCGTCGTCGGCGAACGTACCTATACGATCTTTCGCCTCGACGCGCTGGAAGCGGCGGGCTTTCCCGGCAGCTCGCGCTTACCGTTCAGCTTGAAGCTGCTGCTCGAAAATCTCATCCGCTTCGAGGACGGCCGCAGCGTGACGCGAGACGATATCGCCGCGCTCGCGGCCTGGACGCCGCAGTCGCGGGTCGACAAGGAGATCGCCTACCGGCCGGCGCGCGTGCTGCTCCAGGATTTCACGGGCGTCCCCTGCGTCGTCGATCTGGCCGCCATGCGCGACGCGATGGCCGAGATGGGCGGCGACCCCAAGCGGATCAATCCGCTGCAGCCGGTCGAGCTCGTAATCGATCACTCCGTTCAAGTCGATTCGTACGGCACCGCGCAGTCGTTCGACGAGAATGCGAAACTCGAGTTCCAGCGTAATCGCGAGCGATACGCTTTCCTTAAGTGGGGTCAGGTCGCGCTCGACAATTTTCGAGCCGTGCCGCCCGATACGGGAATCGTCCATCAAGTTAACATCGAATTTCTCGGTCGCGTGGTCTTCGGTGCCGGCGGCGCTGGTGTCGTCGCCCCGGGCGATCCCGGCGGGATCGCCTATCCCGATACCGTCGTCGGCACCGATTCGCATACGACGATGGCCAACGGTCTCGGGATCCTCGCTTGGGGCGTCGGCGGTATCGAAGCAGAAGCGGCGATGCTCGGGCAACCGGTGACGATGCTCGTGCCCGAAGTCATCGGCTTTCGCTTAACCGGAGAGATGAGTGAGGGCGTCACCTCGACCGATCTCGTCCTTACCGTCACGGAGTTGTTGCGTAAGAAGGGCGTGGTCGGTAAGTTCGTCGAGTTCTTCGGAAGCGGGCTAGCGAATTTAAGCGTCGCGGACCGCGTTACGATCGGTAATATGTCGCCGGAATACGGGTCGACCGTCGCGATGTTTCCGATCGACCGGCAAACGCTGACGTATCTCGAGCTGACGGGCCGCAGCCGGGAGCAGATCGAGCTCGTCGAAGCGTACGCGCGCGCGCAAGGGCTCTTTCGGACGGACGATGCTCCCGAACCGCTCTTCTCCGACGTGCTGGAACTCGACCTCGGGACGGTCGTGCCGAATCTCGCGGGTCCGCGCCGGCCGCAGGACCGGGTCGCGCTCTCCGATGCGAAGCGCAGCTTTACGAGTTGGCTCGAGCAGACGCGGCGCAGCCCGGCGCTCGCGCGGCGCGACAGGGGCGGCGGCACGGCCGTCGCCGAGCGCACGGCGACGGGCATCGCGGACGGTGCCGTCGTGATCGCGGCGATCACCTCGTGCACCAACACCTCTAATCCCGCCGTTATGATCGGCGCCGGCCTGCTCGCGAAGAAGGCCGTCGAACGCGGCCTCGCGTGCAAGCCGTGGGTGAAGACGAGTCTCGCGCCCGGATCGAAAGTCGTCACCGATTACCTTACGACCGCGCGGCTCGCGCCATACCTCGACCGTCTCGGCTTTAATCTCGTCGGCTACGGTTGCACGACGTGCATCGGAAATAGCGGACCGCTCTCCGAAGACGTCAGCCGCGACATTACCGAGGGCGATACGATCGTCGCGGCCGTGCTCTCCGGTAATCGGAATTTCGAAGGCCGCATCCATCCGCTGGTACGAGCGAATTATCTCGCCTCGCCGCCGCTCGTCGTCGCGTACGCGCTCGCGGGCCGGATGGACATCGACCTGACGAGCGAGCCGCTCGGGTACGACGCGGCCGGCCGGCCCGTTCTGCTCTCCGAACTCTGGCCTACGAGCGCGGAGATCGACGCCGCGGTCGCAGAATCCGTAAGCCAAGTCGCGTTTCGCGCGCGCTACGCCGACGTCTTCGCCGGCGACGACAACTGGCGCGCGCTGGATATCGCCGCGACCGAACGCTATGCCTGGGATCCGCAAAGCGAATACGTGAAGAAACCGCCGTATTTCGACGGGATGCCGGCCGAACCGGAAGCGCCGCCGGACATCATCGGCGCGCGCGTCCTCGCGTTACTGGGCGACAGCGTGACGACCGATCACATTTCCCCCGCGGGAACCATTTCTAAGAATGGTCCGGCGGCGACCTATCTGATGGGAAAGGGCGTGCAGCCCGCCGACTTCAATTCGTACGGTGCACGGCGCGGCAATCACGAAGTGATGGCGCGCGGCACGTTCGCCAACGTCCGCTTGCGCAACGCGCTCGTGCCGGGAACCGAAGGCGGCGTAACGCGCTACCTGCCGAACGGCGAAACGATGTCGATCTTCGAAGCGTCGCAGCGCTACAAGGCCGACGGCACGCCCGTCATCGTCATCGGCGGAAAAGAATACGGTTCGGGTTCCTCGCGCGACTGGGCGGCGAAAGGACCGATGCTGCTCGGCGTGCGGGCCGTCATCGCGGAATCCTTCGAACGCATCCATCGCAGCAATCTTATCGGTATGGGTATCCTGCCGCTTGAATTCGAGCAGGGAGAGACGCGCGAATCGCTCGGGCTTACGGGCGAAGAGAGCTACGATATCGCCGGCCTCGGCGAGCGCATCGCCCCCCGCGCGCGCCTAACGGTGCGCGCGACCGGAAGCCGCGAGCACGCCTTCGCCGTCGTCGTCCGCATCGACACACCGGACGAAGCAGAGTATTTCCGGCACGGCGGCATCCTGCAGTACGTGTTGCGGCAGCTGCGAGCGAATAACTAGCGCGTTTACGTTCGAGCGCGCTGCCGGCGATACGCAGCGTCGCCGGGCATCTCGAGAGGTAGCTCGCGGCGAGCCCGGTAAAGACGAAGCGAAGGGAGGCTGCGCATGATTGCGGGCCATCGCATTGCGGCGTTGCTGTCTTTCGAAGGGCCCGATCGTTATGCGTCCGTCGGCGGCCTCGGTACGCGCGAGACTGCGTTCGCGCGCGCGCTCGGCGAAGCGGATGTCGAGACGACGCTCTTCTTCGTCGGCGATCCGGCGTTGCCGTCCGAGGAACACTTCGCGCCCGGGGTGACGTTGCGCCGCTGGTGTCAGTGGATCTCGAAGTTCTCGCCACGTGACGTGTACGACGGCGAAGCGCAAAAAGTAACGGATTATTCGCGCAGCGTCGCGCCCGCCGTCGTGCAGGACATCGTCGCGCCCGCCGCCGCACGCGGCGAACGCGTGCTCGTCGTCGCCGAAGAATGGCAGACGGTCGGCGCGGCGATCGCGCTCGACGCGCTGCTGCGCGCGCGGGGGCTCCGGCATAGCGTCACGATGCTATGGAACGCCAACAACACCTACGGATTCGACCAGATCGATTGGGCGGGGCTGCAGCGGGCCGCGGCGATCGTCACCGTCAGTAAGTACATGAAATTCGAACTGGCGCAACTCGGCGTCCCGGCGCTCGTCGTTCCCAACGGCATCCCCGAACAGCTGCTCGACGGTCCGGTTCCCGAGCACGTGACGGCATTTCGCAAAGCGCTGCATGGCAAACCGTCGCTCGTGAAAGTCGGCCGTTTCGATCCCGATAAAAATTGGCTGCAAGCGATCGACGCCGTTGCCGAGTTGCGCGCGGCGGGCCTCGCGCCGCAGCTCATCGTGCGCGGCGGCCGCGAACCCTACGCGGACGTCGTGTTCTCTCACGTACGCGCTCGCGGCCTGCGTTTCGAGCGGATTGCGGCGGACGGAGACGATCCCGCAGCGGTCGCGGCGGCGCTCGCTTCGAGCGACGCGCACGTCGTCAATCTCGACGCGTTTCTACCCGAGATGACGCTGCTCGCGCTCTACGCCGCCGCCGACGCCGTGCTCGCCAATAGCGGGAAAGAGCCGTTCGGCCTCGTCGGTCTCGAGGTAATGGCGGCGGGCGGCATCCCCGTTTGTGGCGCCACCGGCGAAGAGTATGCGGAGCCGTTCGTCAACGCGATCGTTTGCGACACGAACGACGGCCGGGAGCTCGCGGAGTATCTGCGGGCATCCTATGGCGACGAACTCGCGGCCGACCGCATGCGCCGCGCCGGGTACGCGACGGCAAATCGCTATCTGTGGTCCAACGTTCTCGAAACGCTGGCGCATAAAATAGCGTACGTCTCGCGCGGCGGCCTTTAATCTCGAGCAGCCGTCGGGCGGGAGCCGGCGAGTTGCGAGCGCCTCGGCGTTATGCCTCGACGAGGGCTTCGATGTGTTCGGAGACGTCGTTGATGAGGCGGTCGGCGGCTTCGTGCGTCTCGCCTTCGGCGTAGACGTTCATCGTCGGGTCGGAGGCGTCGGGTAGCACGAGGAACCAGCCGCCGTCGGCTTTCACGCGCACGCCGTCGACGAGTTCGGTCTCGTTTTCGTGATTTTCGTCGACGACGGTGCGCATGATCTCGCCTTTGCGCTCCCAGGGACAGCGAATCGAGCGGTGGCGGAAAAACCATTGCGGCAGCATGTCGTTGAGTTCGTAGAGCCGCCGGCCCTCGACGGCGAGCATCTCCATAACTTTGACGATCGCGAATAAGGCGTCGAAGGCCGGTTGGAACGCCGGAAAGATCGGCTCTTGCATGAAGCCGCTGCCGTACGCGAGCGTCTCGCGTTCGGCCGCGGCCAGAGCCATCATCGAGCGCCGGTCGCTCTTGGTGCGCGTCACGCTACCGCCGGCCGAAACGACGAGCCGTTCGATCGCGCTCGGCGTCGTGATCGGCATCGCCACGCGGGCGCCCGGTTGCGCGCGGCAGACCATCAGCGCAACGAGCGCCAGCAGACGGTTGCCGGCGATGATCCGCCCGAGATCGTCGACGAGCGCGAACGACTCGCCGTCGTGATCGACGAGCACGCCGAGTTCGGCGCCGAGCGTTAACGTGACGGTGCGCAGCTGTTCGATATAGCGTTCACGATCGAGCCGAAACGTGCGCGATTTGGTTTCGTCGTAATAGGCATCGAGGGCGATACTGTCGACGCCGAGTTGCGCGAGCACGCGCGGCAGCACGAGGGAGGCGTTACCGTAACCGTAGTCGATGACGACTTTAAAGTTCGCTCTCGGTAACGCGCGCGGGCGCAGCGCACTCAGCATTTCACTCGTGTAGCGTTCGAGTGTCCGTGCCGGAAAGGTCAGTAAGCCCACCTCGTCCATGCCGGTCCGGCGAAAGTCTTCCCGAAAAAAAAGATTCTCGATCTTTCGCTCGGCCGGCTTACCGATGTTGATCCCGCTCTCATCCATCACTTCGATGAGCACGGCATGAGCGTCGCCGGGATCGACGCGCGTGTGTACGCCGCCGTCGCCGCCGAAGCGCGTTGCGTAGCGCGCCAGCGGCAGCGGTAACGACCGCAGATCTTCCACGTTGCAGCCGACGGAGAGCAAGCCCGAGATCACGCAGCGATTTAAGACCCGCGCGGCCGGATGGGCGTCGCGACTCGTGAGAAAACTTTGACCGGGCTTCACCGACGAGCCGAGGGCCTGACCGAGCTTCAAGGCGAACTCGGGCGTGAGCTCGACGTTCGCGAGCCCCGTAACGCCGACCGCGCCGAAGAGCGAGCCCGGCCACTTGATCCCGTAGATCAGCGACATCGAGACGATCGCGCCCGAGGCGACGGATTTATCGGGCCAGAGTTTGAGGTTCGGCCGGACGATGGCCCCGCTCCCGAGCGTGCAACCGCTTCCGATGACGGTGCCGTCGCCGATCGTCACGTGGTCTTTGACGATGTTGCGATCGGCAACGGTACTGCCGGTGACGACCGACGCTTCGCCGAAATAGCAATCGCTCCAAGCGATCGTGCGTTGCAGTCGCGCGTTGCGCGCGACGATCGCGGCGTTCCCGAGAACCGTGTCGGCGCCGACGACGGCGCCCGCTTCGATGACGACGTTGCGCCCGAGGATCAGCGGCGCGATCAAGCGCGCTTGCGGGTCGATCCGGCAACCGTCGCCCATCCAGATGCCGGCCTCGATCTGGTGACCGGGAATTCCGAGGCGCACCCGTCCCGAAAGCGCGTCGTAATTCGCCTGCTGATACTGTTGCAGGTTACCGATGTCCGTCCAATATTCGCTCGCGACGTAACCCGAGATGAAGCGTTGCTCGTGCAGCATCTGCGGAAAGATGTCGCGCGAGAAGTCGTACGCTTTGCCCTTAACCATCATCGCCAGCACGTCGGGCTCGAGCACGTAGATGCCGGTATTGATCGTATCGGAGAAGATCTCACCCCATGACGGCTTCTCGACGAAGCGCGTGATGCGATTGGTCTCGTCGGTGATCACGACGCCGAATTCGAGCGGGTTGGTCGTCCGTTGCAGCGTGATCGTCGCCGCCGCACCGGTGCGGGCATGATCGGCGATCAAGGCCGTGAGGTCGAGATCGGTGAGTGCGTCGCCCGAGATGACCAGAAACGACTCGTTTCCGATTAGGTCCGCGGCGAGCCGCACGGCGCCGGCCGTACCGAGCGGCGTATCCTCGACGACGTAGCGGAGCGAGACGCCGAAGGCCGAGCCGTCGCCGAAATACGACTCCACTTCGTCCGCCAAATAGTGCAGCGTGGCGATGACTTCGGTGATCCCGTGGCGGCGCAGCAGATCGAGGATGTGCTCCATGACGGGTTTATTCGCAACTTGCGCCAAGGGCTTGGGACGGCGTGACGTCAGCGGCCGGAGGCGCGAACCTTCCCCTCCGGCCATCACGACGGCTTTCATATCAGGCCCCTCCCGCAACGCGCGTACGAACGTCCCGAGCGACGGCCGCGACGAGCTCGCCGCGGGCAATGCCTTCGAGATCGAGCGTATTCTTGCGACGCCAATTCGGATACTCGGTAAAGGTTCCCGGCAGGTTAATTTGGTCGACTTCACCGCACGCGTCGTCGAGCTGGACGAGCACGAGCCGCGCCGGCGATTTGGCCAAATACCGGTACGCGCCCCGAATTAAAAGATCGTAATCGGCCGGCCGCTCCGAGTGTTCGTCGAGAGCGCGATGCAGCGCCGCGAAGTCCGCCGAGTCCAATTCGTCTTCTCCGGCCAGAGCGTCGAGCAGCCGCGACGCATCGCCGCGACGCTGGTCACGAGCCTGCCGGGCGAACGTACCCGGCAGCGAGCCGATCGCTTCCCGGACCTCGATATCGCGACCGAGCACCCAACCGATTAAGGTGGGCACGTCGTGCGTGGTACCGGTTGCGAGCGCGAGCGCCGGATACGTCGCGGGCGCGCGGAACGTCCCGTCGGGTTCACGTTCGAACAGTAAGAGGCGGTACGAGAAGATCCGTTCGCGCGCCATCCGGTCGCGAAAGCCGTCCGGCACGTTGCCGAGATCTTCACCGACGATCAAACATTGCCGCTGCTCGCTTCGCGCGCGCGCGATCGCGATCAGTTCGTCGAACGGATAGGCGACGTAGACGCCCTCGGCCGGCGACTTACCGCGCGGAATGTGGAATTGCCGGTAGAGCGCCATCACATGATCCAAGCGCAGCGCGCCCGCGTGCAGCATGTTGGCATCGAGCAGCTCGGCGAACGCCGCGCCGTCGTCGCGCAGCATGCCGGCCGGATCGAGCGGCGGCAAGCCCCAGTTTTGACCGAGCGGACCGAGCGGATCGGGCGGCGCGCCGATCGTTTCTTCGAGCACGTATGCATCGGGCCGGCTCCAGACGTCGGCGCTGTTAACGTCGCAGCCGACCGCGACGTCGAGGTACAGCCCGATCGCGAGGTCGCGCGCCGCTTCCGCGGCCGCGGCGAGTTGTTCGTCCGCGAGCCATTGCAGATATTTAAAATAATCGACGCGGCGCCGCGTCTTCGCAGCCCACGCAGCGACCGCGGCGCTGCTCGCGTCCCGGTACTCGCCGGGCCACGTGAGCCAGCCGCGCACCCGGCCTTCGTCCGTAGCGAAGCGTTCGGTGAGCGCTTCGTGCACGGCGAACCGCTCGAGCCGCTCGCCGCGCTCGGCCACGAAAGCGCGAAAGGCTGCTTCGCGCTCCCCGCGCAGCTGGCGAAACGCTTCGTAGAGCGCGCCGAGCGCCGACCACTTCGCGCGCGCGACCCGAGCGTAGGCCACGTGCGTCGTCGCGCGCAGTTCTGCGAGCGTCCGCACGAAGGGCTCCGAAGCGACCCGTTCGCGCAGCGCGACCGCCGCGGGCGCGGCCGAGCGGTACTCGGCGACCGCCTCGACGTCGATGTAGAGCGGGTTGAGGTGGTAACGGCTCGTCGGGGAATACGGGCTCGCGGCTTCGGGTTCGACGTAGTGCAGCGCGTGCAACGGATTGACGCCGACCGTGTCGGCCCCCACGCTCGCCGACCAGCGCACGAACGCGCGCAAGTCGCCGAAGTCGCCGATGCCCCAATTGTGCGGCGAACGCAGCGCGTACAAGTTCATGGCGAAGCCCCACGCACGCCCGTTCTCGAGCAGGGGCGGCAGATGGGCCTGCGCCGCGCTCGCGTTCATGCGTCGCGGCGGGAGCGGAAGAGCGCGAGCGAGCGCGGTTGTAACACGTGCGTCGTTCCGGCGGCGACCGGTTCGCGAAGCACGCCCGACGGCTCGCCCGCCGTATCGAGCAGCAGATCCCACGGTCCCGGCTCCCGCAGCAGCGTCAGCGGTATTTCGTGATCGTGCGCGTTTAAGAACATCAAGAGACACGGATCGTCGGGCCCCGGCCGCTCGTCGCCGAACATGAGCCCGATCACGCGCCGCCCGCCGTCGAACCAGTCGCCTTCGCTCATTTCTTCACCATCGGGGCGCAGCCACGTGATGTCTTTCCGATTGCCCTTGGGCAGCAGCTCGCCGCGAAAGAACGAGTCGCGCCGCAGCGCGTTCGACGAACGGCGCAGCGCCGTCAGCGACGCGACGAACTCGTGCAGGACGCCGTCGGCTGCGGTCGACCAGTCGAGCCACGTTAACGGCGTATCCTGACAGTACGCGTTATTGTTGCCTTTCTGCGATTTACCGACTTCGTCGCCGGCGAGCAACATCGGCACGCCCTGCGAGAGCAAGAGCGTCGCGAGCAGATTACGCTGCTGCCGCGAGCGCAGCGCCACGATCGCCTCGTCGTCCGTCGTTCCTTCGACGCCGCAGTTCCAGCTGTTGTTGTTATCGCTGCCGTCGCGGTTTTCTTCGCCGTTGGCCTCATTGTGTTTGGCGTTGAAGCTGACGAGGTCGCGCAGGGTGAAGCCGTCGTGCGCGGTCACGAAGTTTACCGATGCGCGGATGTGGCGGCCGCCACGATTGAAGACGTCGCTCGAACCCGTCAAGCGCGAAGCGAGCTCGGGGACCATACCGTCATGGCCTTGCCAGAAGCGCCGCACGACGTCGCGATATTTGTCATTCCATTCCGACCAGCCCGGCGGAAAGCCACCTACCTGGTAACCGCCGAGACCGACGTCCCACGGTTCCGCGATCATTTTAACGTCGGCCAGCAACGGGTCTTGCGCGATCGCTTGCAAGAACGCGCTGCGCGAGTCGACGCCGCGCGGCCCGCGTGCGAGCGCGGGCGCGAGATCGAAACGAAAACCGTCGACGTGCATATCTCCAACCCAGTAGCGGAGCGAATCCATGACCATCTGCAATACGCGCGGATGTTCGACGTTGAGCGTGTTTCCCGTTCCGGTCGCATCGTCGTAATAGCGCCGGTCGCCGGCGAGGCGATAGTACGAGAGGTTATCGATGCCTTTGAACGAGAGCGTGGGACCGGCCTGATTCCCTTCGGCCGTGTGATTGTAAACGACGTCGAGGATCACTTCGAGTCCAGCTTCATGAAATTGCTTTACCATCGTCTTAAATTCGTGAATCGTATCGCCGCCCAAATAGAGCGGGTGCGGAGCGAAGAACCCGATGGAGTTGTAACCCCAGTAATTTCTCAGGCGTTTCTCGACGAGCGTGCGGTCGTCGATGAAGCTATGGATCGGCAACAGCTCGATGGCCGTCACGCCGAGCTTGCACATGTATTCGATGGCGGGCGGAGACGAGAGGGCGAGAAACGTGCCTCGCATCGGCGCGGGCACGCCCGGGTACTGCATCGTGAAGCCGCGGACGTGCGTCTCGTAGACGATCGTATCGCGCCACGGCGTGCGGGGCGGCCGGTCGTCGCCCCAGCTGAAGGCCGTATCGACGACGACGCACTTCGGCATGCCCGAGGCGTCGTCGCGCCGGTCGAACGAGAGGTCGGCGCGCGGCGTTCCGATGCGATAGCCGAAGTGCGCGTCGCTCCAGCGCAGCGCCCCCGAATACGCTTTCGCGTAGGGATCGAGCAGAAGCTTGTGCGGATTGAAGCGGTGTCCCGCGTGCGGTTCGTAGGGTCCGTGAACGCGATAACCGTAACGGAGCCCGGGCCGCGCGTCGGACATGTACCCGTGCCAAACGCCGTCGGTATAGGCGGGCAGCGCGATGCGGTGCAGCTCGCGCCGCCCGCGCTGATCGAACAGACATAGTTCGACCTTCTCAGCGTGTTCGGAGAAGAGCGCAAAATTAACGCCGCTGCCGTCCCACGTCGCTCCCAGCGGATACGGCGCGCCGGTGTCGATGACGGGGCCGCGAACACCGATCATGTCGTCTCCGAAGCGATCGCCGTTACGAGCGCGCCAAGGCCGGCAGAGCCTGGCCGTCGCTCGGGGCAGCCTCATAACGCCAATCGAGCGGAGATTTACCGCCCGCACCGTACTCGCTGAGCTGCTGCACCAGCTTGGCGACGAGTCCGGTCCAACCGGTTTGATGGCTCGCGCCGAGTCCGGCGCCGGAATCGCCGTTGAAGTACTCGTGGAAGAGATAGAGATCGCGAAAGTGCGGATCGCGTTGGAAGGTGTCGACGGACCCGTTGAAGGGCCGGCGGCCGTCGGCGTCCGGCAGGAAGAGCGCGAGCAGCCGGTGCGAGAGCTCCGTGGCAATCTCCCATAACGTGAGCAGCACGCCCGAGTTCGTCGGAAATTCGACCCGGTACGTGCTGCCGTAATAAAAGTGGAATAGCTGGAGCGATTCGATGATGAGATAATTGATCGGCATCCAAACCGGTCCGCGCCAATTCGAATTGCCGCCGAACGTGCCGCTCTGTGATTCCGCCGGTTCGTAATCGATCCGGTATTGCACGCCGTTCACGTCGAGCACGAGCGGACGTTCCGCGTGCGCTTTGGACAGCGAACGGATTCCGTTGGGACTCAAGAACTCGTTCTCGTCGAACATGACGCGCAGGATGCGCCGCAGCCGCTTCTCATCGAGAATCGCGAGCAAGAAGCGGCTCGCTTCGCCGGGACGCTCCATGCTCGCGACGTTCTTACTCAACTCCGGCCGATTGGCGATGAACCACTCCACGCGCCGTGTGAAATTCGGCAAGCGTTCGCGGATCGTCTCGAGGGTAACGTCTACGGCGAAGAGCGGGATCAAGCCGACGAGCGAACGCACCCGCATCGGCTGGTGCTGCCCGTCCGAGCCGACGAGCCGGTCGTAATAGAAGCCGTCCTCTTCGTTCCAGAGGCCCGCACCGTCGTCGGAGTCGTTGATGGCGCTCGCGATGTAGAGGAAGTGTTCGAAGAATTTCGTCGCGATGTCTTCGTAGGCGACGTTGTGCTGCGCGAGTTCGAGCGCGATCCCCATCATGTCGAGCGCGTAGACCGCCATCCAACTCGTCGAGTCGGACTGAATGACGCGACCGCCGTCGGGCAACGGCTTATTGCGGTCGAAGATGCCGACGTTATCGAGTCCCATGAAGCCGCCGGTAAAGACGTTTTCGCCGCTCGGGTCTTCGCGGTTCACCCACCAGGTGAAATTCATCAACAGCTTTTGAAAGACGCGTTCGAGAAACTCGTAATCGGCGACGCCGTACATCTTGTGCTCGATCTGAAAGATGCGATACGCGGCCCAGGCGTGCACCGGCGGATTGATGTCGCCGAACGCCCATTCGTAGGCCGGCAGCGCGCCGCTGGGATGCATGTACCACTCACGCGTGAGCGTGATGAGCTGGCGTTTCGCGAAACCGGGATCGATCAGCGAGAGCGTTACCGTGTGAAAGGCGAGGTCCCAAGCGGCGAACCACGGATACTCCCACGTATCGGGCATCGAGATGACGTCTTCGCAATAGAGGTGCTGCCATTCGCGATTGCGGCCGGCGAGCCGCTCCGGCGGCGGCGGCGGTTGCAGCGGATCGCCGCGCAGCCAATCCCGGATCACGTAGCGATAGTATTGCTTGGACCACAGGAGACCGGCGAGCGCGGTACGTTGCACGTTGCGCGCTTCGGCGTGAATGGGAAAGGGATTCAAGGCGGCGTAGAAGCGGTCGCTCTCCCAGCTGCGCTCTTTGAAGATCGCATCGAATTCGGTCAGCGACTCGAGCGAAAACGTCCCACCCGCATCCTCGTGCGCGAGCCGCAGCCGGACCACGTGCGAGGCGCCGGCGGCGATCTCCATGCCGTAATCCAATCCGAGTTTCGAACCGGTAGCGCGCGGGTTGACGGCGTCGGCCGCCCCATGGACGATCGCGCGTTCGATCGCGTCCTTCACGTACGGCTGAGCGTTCGCCGCACCGAAAACGGCCGCCTGATTCGTTTCGTTTTCGGTGAACAGCGCGAGCGGATCGTCGAGCGCGTAGAGATGGTAGTTGCCGAGTTCGGGGTGCGACGCCCGGTAGCTGCCGGACGTTTCGCCATGGGGGGCGATCGTGCCGTGCGGCCCGCCGGGCGACCACGACCACGCATTGCGAAACCACAATTGCGGGACGATGTGCAGCGGCGCCGCCGTGCGCGCGCGGTTCGTCGCCGTGATGCGCACGAGAAGATCGTCCGGCGCGCGTTTCGCGTACTCCACGACGATATCGAAATACGCGTCGTCTTCGAAGACGCCGGTATCGACGAGTTCGAATTCCGGCTGCGCCTGCGAACGGCGCGCGTTCTCATCGATGAGCCGGCGATATGGGAACGCGGCCTGCGGATACTTGTAGAGCGCCTTCATGTAGGCGTGCGACGGCACGTTATCGAGGTGGTAGTAACACTCCTTAACGTCCTCGCCATGATTGCCTTGCGGACCGCTCAGGCCGAAGAGCCGCTCTTTAAGGATGGGATCGCGCTCGTTCCAAAAGGCCGGCGCGAAGCATAGCCGCTGATGCTTGTCGCACACGCCGAAGATGCCGTCCTCGCCCCACCGGTACGCGCGCGCCGTCGCCTGCTCGAATGGAAAGTACGTCCAGGCTTCGCCCGTGGCGCTATAGTCCTCGCGCACCGTGCCCCACTGCCGGTCGCTGACGTAGGGCCCCCAGAGCGACCAATGCTCCTCGCGCCGCGCTTCGGCCTCGACGCGGGCTCGCTCGGGGTTCCATTCCATCGCCCTGCCGCTTCTCCGCGGCGAGGCGGCGCTACTTTTCGGCGCGAGCCGCCGGCGCGTCCGGGGGGGCGGAGCCGCGTGCGGAACGCGCGAACGCTTTAACCGGTCGTAAGCAGTGCGACGGAGCCGACGCAGGGAGTTACCTTGGCCATCAAGCCGACGATCGATCTCACGACTTTCTCGAAGGCGTTCGGAGCGCTCCGGATCCCGGAACGGATCGGCAACCTTCCCAATCTCCAATCGCAGCGTTCGCGGCGGCTCGCGGGCCGGGTGAAGGGCGCGAAAGCCGTTACCAGCGTGTGCCCCTACTGCGCGGTCGGCTGCAGCACGCTGGCGTACGTTAGCGACGAAGGGAAGCTCCTGGACGTCGAGGGGAATCCCGATAGCCCGGTGAGCGGGGGACATCTCTGCCCCAAGGGTTCGGCGATCTTCGGCCTCACCGTCAACGAAGCGCGCTGGACGACCGGCAAGTATCGCGCGCCGTATGCGACGGAGTGGGAAGAGAAGCCGCTCCCGTGGCTGCTCGACCGCATCGCGGAACGCTTCGTAGCCACGCGCGACGAAACGTTCGTGCGCAACTTGCCCGACGGCAAGCGCGTAAACCATACGCTCGGCATCGCTTCGCTCGGCGGCGCGACGTTCGGCTGCGAAGAGAACTATCTCTTACAAAAACTCTTTAAATCCGCGGGTGTGGTCTCGGTCGAGAACCAGGCCCGAATATGACATAGCTCGACGGTGCCTGGTCTAGGCACCTCATTCGGTCGCGGCGGCGCGACCACGTACGTGCAAGATCTGCAGAACAGCGATTGCATCCTCATCGAAGGCTCGAACTTCGCCGAGTGTCACCCCGTCGCGTTCCGCTTCGTGATGAAGGCGAAGGAGCGCGGCGCGAAGATCATTCACGTCGATCCACGCTTCACGCGGACGTCGGCGATGGCGGACGTGTACGCGCCGATCCGCACGGGCAGCGACATCGTGTTCCTCGGCGCGCTCATCAATTGGCTGTTGACGAACGAGCGTTACTTTAAAGACTACGTGCTGGCGTTCACCAATGCGTCCTACCTCGTCGGCGAGGCGTTTCGCGACACGGAGGATCTCGACGGACTGTTCTCGGGATTCAACGCCGCCCGCGACGACGGTTCGCAGCCGCGCGACCGCGGCAGCCAAGGGCTCATGGGTTCGGACGATCATGAAGCGGTGCCCGGCTCCTACGATCCCGAGTCGTGGAAGTTCGAGACCGAAGACGTGCCCCGCTTCGACGGTGCGGGCACGACCGCGATCCCCAAGCGCGACGAGACGCTCGCGCATCCTCGCTGCGTCATCAACGTGCTCCGCCGTCACTTTTCGCGCTACACCGCGGAGATGGTGGAAGACGTGTGCGGCACGCCGCGCGAGCTGTTCGAGCAGATCGCGAACTTGCTCGCGGACAACAGCACGCGCGAGCGAACGACGTCGTTCGCGTACGCCGTCGGCTGGACGCAGCACACGGTCGGCGTGCAGTACATCCGGACCGCCGCGATCCTGCAAACGCTGCTCGGGAATATGGGGCGCCCCGGCGGCGGCATCATGGCGCTACGCGGCCATGCGAATATCCAGGGCGCCACCGATATCCCGACGCTGTACGATTTGCTGCCGGGCTATCTGCCGATGCCGTCGGCGCTGCGTGACGAACAGACGCTCGGCGCGTACTTGGCGAGCACGACGAAACCGACCGGGTGGTGGGCGAACACGCCGAAGTACGTCGTATCGCTGCTCAAGGCATACTACGGCGATGCGGCGCGTGCCGAGAACGACTTCTGCTTCGAATATCTGCCGCAAATCGCGGGCGACTATTCCGCGCTGCCGACGCAGATCTCGATGAAGGACGGTTTCGTCGACGGCTATTTCGTCATCGGCCAGAACCCGGCGAGTTCGGGACTCAATAGCGAACTCGCGTGCGCCGCGATGGAGCGCTTGAAGTGGATGGTCGTTATCGATTCGTACGAGACCGAGACGTCGGCGTTCTGGCGGCGGGAAGGGGTCGAACCGGCCGGGATCGGGACGGAGATGTTCTTTCTGCCGACGGCGACCGTGCTCGAGAAAGAGGGCACGATGGTCAATACGAATCGCATGCTGCAATGGCACGACCGCGCCGTCGACCCGGCCGGCGAAGCGCGCTCCGACCTCTACCACATCCACCAGCTCGGGCTTCGGCTTAAAGCTGCCTACCGCGGGTCGACCGATCCGAAGGATCGGCCCATCCTCGACTTGACGTGGGACTACGAGAGCGATGACGCGCACGAGCGTGCGCTCGGCGAACCATCCGCCGCACGCGTCCTGCAAGAGATCAACGGATACGCGTGCGTTGCGGGCGTGCCGCCCGCGGACTCGCCGCAAGTCGCCGGCTTCGCCGATCTCAAAGACGACGGCTCGACGGCCGCGGGCTGTTGGATTTATTCCGGCGTATATCCCGATAAGGAGACGAACCGGGCACGCAACCGCCGCGGCGACGAGCGGGCGTCGCTCGACTGGGGCTTCGCTTGGCCCGCGAATCGGCGCATGCTCTACAATCGGGCCTCGGCCGACGCCGCCGGGCAGCCGTGGAGCGAACGTAAGAAGTACCTCTACTGGGACGAGGACGCCGGCCGGTGGCAAGGTCCGGACATCCCGGACTTCCCCGTTACGAAATCGCCGCACGAGCCGGCGCGGCCGGGCGCCGCGGGCGTCGACGCCCACTCGGGCAGCGAGCCGTTCATCATGCAACTCGACGGCCGCGCGGCGCTCTTCGTGCCGGGCTCGCTTAAAGACGGTCCGCTGCCCGCGCATTACGAGCCGTTGGAATCGGTGCTCGATAATGCGGTGTACGCGCAGCAGAACAATCCGACGTTGCGCGAATGGCACCGGGCCGATAACGCCTACAACGGCACGGATAACGCCGAATATCCGTACGTATGCACGACCTATCGCCTCACGGAACAATCCGGGATCATGACGCGCTACGTGCCCTGGCTAGCGGAATTACAGCCGGCGCTCTTTGCCGAAATCGATCCCGAACTCGCGGTCGGCAAGAACATTCGTAACGGCGAGTGGATGACGATCGTAACCAAACTCGGCGAGATCGAAGCGCGCGCGCTCGTGAGCGGCCGCATGCGTCCGCTGCGTCTCGGAAAGGGAAAGCGCGTGCACCAAGTCGGCATACCGTACAATTACGGCTCCCTCGGCTTTGCGAACGGCGACGCGGTCGGCCAGCTGATCCCGCTGTCGATGGACCCGAACGTCTCCATTCACGAAGCGAAATCGCTCACGTGTAACGTCCGCGCGGGGCGGCGCAGCGCGTACGCCCCGGAGCGGCGGCCGGCGCACGAGCCGGTGACGGACGACCAGAAGACCCAACACGGCACCTCGCAGGCGCACGGCGTCGATACCGGAGCGCGGTAGCGTGGCGAGCGGATTCTTCACCGACACCACGCTGTGCATCGGTTGTAAGGCCTGCGAAGTCGCTTGCAAGCAGTGGAATCAGTTGCCGGCGGACGGTTACGATTTCACGGGCGATTCGTACGACAACACGTCGCAGCTCGCCGGCACGACGTGGCGTCACGTCGCTTTCGTCGAACAGACGGCGCCGCTCGGCGCGCCGCCGACCGATAACCGGTGGCTCATGATGAGCGACGTGTGCAAGCATTGCACGCACGCCGGCTGCCTGGAAGCGTGTCCGACGGGCGCCATCGTGCGTAACGAATTCGATAACGTGTTCATCCAACCCGATATCTGTAACGGCTGCGGCTACTGCGTACCCTCGTGCCCCTTCGGCGTCGTCGACTTAATCTCGCACGCCGATTACGCGCGAGACCGCGGCTTCGTCTCCGACGGACGGACGCACGACGATGCGACGCAGAGCACGGGCGGCGTCGCGGGGAAGTGCACGTTGTGTTACGACCGCCAGAAAGTCGGCTTCACGCCCGCCTGCGCGCAAGCGTGTCCGACCGAGTCGATTCAATTCGGCGATCTGGACGAGCTTCGGACGCGGGCGAAAGCGCGCGTCGAGCAGCTCGAGGAGCGCGGGGTTTCGTCGTATCTCTACGGTGTCGATACCGACACGTCGGTCGGAGATCTCAACGCCTTTTTCTTATTGACGGACCGGCCGGAAGCGTACAACCTGCCGGTACGGCCCGTCTTACCGTCGACGCATCAGCGGGCCGGCTATTCGAGCGCCGCACTCGCCGCGGCGGCCCTCGCCGCCGTGGGCTACGCGATCTTTCGAGCGTCCGCGTGACGCGTTGAACTCGAGCGCCGCATTCCGCGAAGCGAACCCCGATGCGTCCGCGCGCGGGGTCGCGTACGGCGAAGCGCTGCCGGCGCACGCGCCGCCGACGTATTACGAACGGCCGCTGCTCAAACGCCCGCACTGGGAGTGGGAGGTCATCAGCTACCTCTTCATGGGCGGCGTCATGGGCGGCTCGGGCGTGCTGATAGCGCTCGCGGATAGCG